>CAYRYH010000011.1:0-21355 GCA_964428525.1 uncultured Gammaproteobacteria bacterium
AGGGAATTGATAAATATTATAGATAGTCCGGAGGAATTGGAACAATATTTATAAACAAATAAAAATCACTCCAATAAAAGAATGATAATCAAGGTGATATTTTAAGCGAGACGCTTAGTGTCTCAAACGCCACACTTAGCGTGGCGGTGTTTTTAAATAATTGACTTTTTTGTTAAGTTTTGGTAATATTTTGAGGCAATAAAATTGGAGAGGTCGCCTAGTGGTCGATGGCGCACGCTTGGAAAGCGTGTAAACCGAAAGGTTTCGAGGGTTCAAATCCCTCTCTCTCCGCACTTTTTAGATGATCTAATTAAAATTATGAACGATTTTAAAGGTCAAGTAATTTTAATAACAGGAGGTTCGAGTGGTATAGGTAAAACCACTGCTCTTTTGTTTGCGAAAAAAGGGGCTGATATTGTTATTACTTATAAAAACAATAAAAAAGGAGCCGAAGATGTTGTGAATGAAATATTAAAAATCGGAAGAAAATCTTTGGCGATACAAGCTGATTTGTCTGAAGATGGTAATGCAGAGAAAATTACAAAAAAGGTTATTGAAAATTTTGGAAAAATTGACGTTCTTGTAAATAACGCCGGGCGTTATATTGATGGAGATGAATGGGATTTAGATTCAGAAACATGGTTGGAGTCTTTAAAACAAAACTTGATTTCCGTAATGAGCATGTCTAAATATGTTGTTAATATTTTTCAAAAACAAGAAAAAGGGATTATTATAAACATAGCATCTAAACATGGTATTTCTGGTCACGTTGATGCGATATCTTATGGAGCTGCTAAAGCTGGGATAATAAATATAACTCAAGCATATTCAAAATTATTAGCATCTTTTGGCGGTAGGGCTAATTCTATTTCTCCAAGTGCGGTAGAGGCTGGATATTGGCTTACCGCACCAAAAGAAGAGTTAGAAGACAAGCTTGCGAAAAGGTTAAATCGTAAACTTATAGAACCGAGAGAAGTCGCGGAAAAAGTAGTTTTTTTAGCATCTAATGAAGCTAGGGATATTAATGGTGAAAATTTTTTAATTGAATAAAAAAACTATTTTTATCAAAATAAGTCAATTTACCAAATATAAAAAACCGGCTTAAAAGCCGGTTTAAAATTACTCTTCCAGTAGGTCGGAAGAGTTTTGTTTTGCCTTTGTTTCCTCCTGGGGCATATTATCCTCAGGGTCACCCAAATGAGTCGTCTGTTTTTTTGGGTCCATTTTTTCCTCCATTTTTAATAAAGGTCCGACAATATTTTATCAATTTTTGACTAATAAGTCAAATAGGTGAGGTTCAAAAACCGCTAAAACAAGCCATTTTTTCTTCTTAAACCTTGTTTTTTATAAAATAAAATGGTAAAATGGTAGATATCAGTTTAAATTTTAATTATATGGAAAAAAAATACTGGCTTTGTACTATTTGCGGGGATTTGCACATTGGGGTTAAACCACCAGATCCTTGTCCAACTTGTCTTCAAAGTAAGGAAAAATATATAGAAATTTCTTTTGAAGATTTTCAAGCTGAGGTTGATAAATTTAAAAAATAATGTTTATGAAAAATAAAAAGATTTTTTTACTTCTTTTATTTTGTGTTTTCTTTTTATCCGGTTGTAATTTTTTGGCCGGGAGCTATGAACCTAGTGGTAAGCAGGGGATAACAATGGATGATTTCAAAGACAGTGATAAAATTTTGAAAGAAAAAATAGGAAATATTGGGAAACAAACCGATGATCAACAGCCGGAAATGACGCAAGAGCAATATCAAGCAATGCTGGTGCAACAACAAAATGAACAAGCCCAAATAGAACAACAATCTTCCATTAATCAACAAAATAATCAAAATAAAAATCCTATGACTTTAGAAAAACCAAAAATGCAAATTGATAAATCAAAACAATACACCGCTGTTTTGAACACAACCGAGGGTGAAATCGAAATAGTTTTGGCTACCTCATTAACTCCGATTACGGTTAATAATTTTGTTTATTTAGCAAAAAATAAATTTTACGATAACACCATCTTTCATCGTGTTATTGATGGTTTTATGATTCAAGGCGGAGATCCAATGGGTAATGGTATGGGCGGACCTGGTTATAAATTTGACGACGAGCCTTTTGATGGTAGTTATTCTCGTGGTACTATTGCCATGGCCAATTCAGGACCAAATACCAATGGTTCTCAATTTTTCATTATGCACAAAGACTATCCACTGCCAAAAAATTATGTGATTTTTGGTAAAGTTGTAAAAGGTTTAGAAGTAGTGGATAAAATTGCTACCGCGCCGGTTACTATGAGTTTGAGCGGGGAAAACTCTACTCCGACAAACCCAATAACAATTAAAAATGTGACAATTCTAGAAAAATAATTATGAAGTTTATTTTACCGACAATTACTACGACTTATGGTTCGAATTGGAAAGAAAAAATTGCCGAAATTGATGTTTTGGGTTTGGAAGAAATTGCATTGTTTCCAACTTGTTTGAGCAAAGAAGAGAGAAAAGAAATGTATGAAATGCTTACTAAAACAAATTTGAAAAGAATTCCTTTTGTTCATTTACGCAGTGATTTTGATGAAGAGGAAATTTCTTGGTTGCGCGAAAATTATCAAACCAAAGTTTTTAATACCCATAGCGAGCGTCTTTATCCGCTAAAATATTCTTGGGATAAATATAAAAAAGATGTTATATATATAGAAAATACCCATTTAGGTTTTCCTGAAGATGAATTAAATGATTATGCTGGAGTTTGTATTGATTTTTCGCATTTAGAAAATGATAGGATTATTTTTCCTGAGCGTTATGAGCAATCAGTCAGGATGATTCAAAATCACAAAATTGGTTGTGCTCATTTGAGCGCTATTCGCAATGAACAAAAACAAGATCCAGAAAGACCAGAAGAAATACGTTTTGATTATCATGATTTGAAAAACTTGTTTGAAATGGATTATCTTAAAAAGTATCCACAAGAATTTTTTCCTGATTTTATGGCAATTGAATTGGAAAATAGTTTAGTAGAACAGTTAAAAATAAGGGAATATATAATGAAATTTATAAAATTATAAATTGTAAATTATAAATTCATTAAAAATTTTAAATTAAAAATTAAAAATTGCTTATCCTATGTCTTTTATCTGGTTCACTTTGCTTTATCAACCGGTTTTTAATCTTTTAGTTTGGCTCTACAATAACCTTTCTCAAGGAAATATGGGTTATGCGGTTATTTTAATGACCGTAATGTTGCGTATTTGTCTTTTGCCACTTTCAATTATCTCAGAAAGAGATGTTAATAGACAAAAAGAGGTGGAGTTTGAAGCTATGAAAGTTGCTAAGTCTTTTAAAAATGACCCTATAGCGCAAAAAGAAGAGGCAAGACGTATTATCCGTAAACACCGAGTTTCTCCGTGGGCCAAAGTTGTTTCTTTGGTCATACAAGGTTTGATGTTGGTTCTCATTTATCAAGTTTTTGTGGGTGGTATGGCTGGAGACAGAACAGTGAATGTTTTATATGAACATAATGAGTTAACTGGTAAAGTAAATTTAGATTTTTATAGTTTTGATATTAGCAAGAGAAAAGATTCTATTTGGGCAGGTATCTGTGCTGCTTATCTATTTTTTTCAATTTTATTTGAAGAGATTGGACGTAAAGATTTGGACAAATCCGAACTCTATTTTTTGTTTTTATTTCCAGCTTTTGTGTTTTTTTTCTTGTATTATTTACCCATGGTTAAAGCCTTGTTTATTTTGACTTCTTTGATCTTTTCTGATACAATTAGATTAATAAGAATTATCTTTTTTCCGGTTAAAAATCCGGATAAATTATCCTAATTTAATAAAAATATGGCCGGAGATTCAATTGATAAACTGATGTACTCTTTTGTAATGGAGGATGTCTTGAAAGGTTTTTTTATTTACGTACCACCAGGTTACGTAGCTTGTGTTTATGATATGGGTCATGGAGTTTTGAAGAAAGTATTGACTCCAGGCTTACATTTGAAAATTCCTTTTTGGCAAAAAGCCAAATTATTCAATACGCAGACTTTGGAATATAGCGTATCTCGTCAATTTAACCCAGAAAACGAACGAGCGATGGGGGATATCCCGATAGCCGCTGTTACTCAAGATGGAAAAAGAGCTGGAGTAGAAGGGACTATTTTGTTGCGTTTGGATGTTCAACAAATTCCATCTCTTTGGCAAACCATTGGTGAGGATTTTGTCGCCAAAATAGTTCGCCCGACTATTCGCTCTCGTATTCGTATGGTTTTTTCTCGTTTTGATTTTACTGATATCATTGGGAGTAAACGTGATGTAGTAGAAACTGAATTGAAAAATGAATTAGAAAAGATTTTTTATACACGCGGAATTTATGTAGAAAATGTTCTGCTTTCTGAAATTTCTATTATCAATCAATCATCGGTAAAATAATGTTGTAAAAAATAAAAATTCCTCCGCTTTACGCGGAGGTTTTTGTTAGATGCACCTTTTATTTTTTTTGGAAAGATCTCTTATTTCTTTCCAAAAAGAAAGCACTTTTTCTTTACCTGGTATTTTTTGAGACTCCTCTTTGTAATTTTTGTAAGCTTCTTTACTTACAATATGAACAAAGAGCCACTCTTTGCTACCACTTGGGGATTCTTGAAATTTTTTCATTAATTTTTCCCTTGCGTTTTCCAGGTATTTTTCACCACTTTCATGGTCAACTCGGAAAAGAGCACTTTCGATAGTTCTACAGTGACAAAGAGCAATGTATAAATCACCGATTGTCATAAATCTTTTCTGCAGAAGTTCTTTCAAACTTTTTAGAGCAGAGTCTAACTGGTTTAAAAGAAATTCTTCAATTTGTTTTGAAATGTACGGTTTTTTCATTTTTCTCTCCTTCTGAGAATATTAATAAAGAACAACAATTTAACCTATCATGATTTCAGTATTTTGTCAATAGCTAGCCAAAATTATTTATAGTTTTCATAACTTGTCAAGAGTGGGGTCTTGACAAGTTTGTTTGTGGATAAGTAAAAAACCATGTATAAAAATACCTTATTTTAGCTAAAAAATTAATCAAAAAAATAAACTTGACGGCTATTTTTGCTTGTGCTATATTATCACTCAATAAGCTAGAGTGATAAATTTATGAATTCACGTCAAGAACAACTTTTAAGTTTGGTGATTGAAAATTATATAGAGACAGCTGAACCAGTTGGATCGAAGTTTTTAGTTAAACAAGCCGGGTTGGACTGGAGTGAAGCTACAGTGCGCAATGATTTACGTGCTTTAGAAAATGAAGGATATTTATCTCACCCTCATACCTCAGCCGGTAGAATTCCAACTTTGTCAGGATATCGTCATTATATAAATTTATTGGATGTAAACAGCTTGAAAATAGCTAATAATGATGAAAAAAAGATAAACGAAATATTGCTTGGTGAACAAAAAGATTTTGAAAACGCAGTTAAAACTTTGGCCAAGGGTTTGGCAGAAATCAGTAATGAAGCCATTATTTATTCTTTTGGAGAAGATAAAGTTTACTATACAGGACTCTCTAATTTATTTGGTAAAAAAGAATTTACTGAAGCCGGTTTGGTGGTAAATGTTTCTGCTGTGTTTGATCGCTGCGAGGAGTGTTTGAAAAATTTTTCAGAGGTAATAATGGACAGTCCAAAGTTTTTTTTGGGAGACGAACACCCTTTCGGAGAATATTTGAGTGTTTTGGCTACTCGTGTCCGCAAAGATAAAACCGACATGTTGATTGTAGTTGGTTTGAATAGGATGAATTATAAAAGGAATTATACTTTGGTTAAAAAAATTAGTGAAATATTAAATAGTTTATAAATATGACGGATCAAAA
The DNA here is from genome assembly GCA_964428525.1 of uncultured Gammaproteobacteria bacterium. Lineage (GTDB taxonomy): Bacteria > Patescibacteriota > Patescibacteriia > Magasanikbacterales > GWA2-37-8 > JAKLGL01. Next base: position 5,841 of record CAYRYH010000011.1, read on the forward strand.
CAATAATCCAGTAAGACCAATAATTACCGCAGGGGCTTTTATTTATAATAAAGAAGGAAAAATTTTTTTAATGAGGTCGCCAAAATGGGAAAATAAGTTGGTAATACCCGGAGGAAAAATAGAGTTTAAAGAAAAAATTGAAGACGGTTTGAAAAGAGAAATAAAAGAAGAAACGAATTTGGATATAGATCAACCAGAATTTTTGGGTCATGTAGAATTTGTGGATCCGCCGAATTTTTCCGGATCCATGAGGCACTTCATCGGTTTGGATTATAAAGCCCGCGCATTAAACGAAGAAGAAATTAAAATTGACGGTAGGGAAGGACAAGAGTATATGTGGCTATCTCCGGAAGAAATAATAAAAAGGAGTGATGTGGAAGAAAGTTGTTTAGAAAATATAAAAAAACATTTTATCAAAACAAAAAAAGGATTATTTGGCAAAGAGTGTAAAGATTGTGAAAAATATAAAAAAGAAAGTGTTGGGTATAAAGATGGTTGGCAAAGAGCTTTGGCGGATTATAAAAATTTGCAAAATGAGATCAATACCCGCCGTGGAGAATGGGTACAAATGAGCGAAACGCAAATTTTGGAAGAGTTTATTCCGGTTTATGAAAATTTTAAAAAGGCTTTTAATCACCATCCGGAAGTTAATCCTGATAACGAAGAACATAAAATTTTTAAAAACTGGATAGAGGGTGTTGGATTTATTATGAAACAATTTGGAGATATTCTCAAAGCACACGGAGTAGAAGAAATAAAAACTGTAGGTGAGAAATTTGATCCGAAGTTTCATGAAGCTATGGGTGAAGAAGAACAAGAAAACACCGAATCGTACATAGTTTTGAAAGAAATGGATGGGGGATATAAAGTTGGAGACAAAGTAATCAAAGTGGCCAAAGTAATAGTTTCAAAATAATTTTTAATTTCATTTCTTTATCGCACGATATTGAAATGTTTAATAAGGAGAATTCCTATGTCTCTAATCAGATGGTCCCCTTGGGATATGATGGGCGAGATGGATGAATTTTTTAACCGTCTGCCCGCAACAAACCAATCCATGAAGGCATTTGTGCCAGCCATGGATGTCTATGAAACCGACAAAGATGTGGTTGTAGAAACCACATTACCGGGCATTGCTCCGGAAGATGTCAAAGTGAGTGTAGAAAAAGGCGTACTTACTTTACAAGGTGAAACAAAAAAAGAACATGAAGTGGATGACAAAAATTATTATCGTAAAGAAATTCGCTCCGGTTCTTTTTATCGCCAAGTGGCACTCCCAGCTCCGGTAATGGAAGAAAAAACTCAGGCTGAGTTTGAAGACGGAGTTCTCAAAATTACTTGTCCAAAAACTCAACCGGCTAAAACCAAGGCTGTGGAAATAAAAATAAAAAAGAAAGATAAAAAATAATTTGTTCTCTGATAATCCCGCCGTGAAAATGGCGGGGAAGTGAGAGAATAAATTATCTCAATAATTTAAAAATGTTAAATAATTTAATTTTATATATAATATGGGTAAAGTACTAGGAATCGATTTGGGAACTACCAATTCCTGCATGGCCATTATCGAAGGTGGTCAACCAAAAGTTTTGGAAAACAAAGAAGGTAATCGCACAACTCCTTCTATTGTGGCTATTTCTAAAACTGGCGAAAGATTGGTTGGGCAATTGGCTAAACGCCAAGCTGTGACTAATCCGGAAAACACACTTTATTCTATCAAGCGTCTTATCGGCCGTCGTTTTGACGATGCTGAAGTTCAACGTGATGTTAGTTTGATGCCTTATAAAATTGTAAAATCCGGTGAAGGGGTAAAAATTAAAATGGGTGACAAAGAATATTCACCACAAGAAATTTCTGCCATGATTTTGCAAAAATTAAAAGCTGATGCGGAAGAAAGATTGGGTGAGAAAATTACCGAAGCGGTTATTACTGTGCCGGCATATTTTGATGATTCTCAGCGCCAAGCTACCAAAGATGCTGGTGAGATTGCTGGTTTGAAAGTTTTGCGTATTATTAATGAACCGACTGCTGCCGCTTTGGCTTATGGTTTTGATAAAAAGAAGGATCAAAAAATTGCAGTTTATGATTTGGGTGGTGGTACTTTTGATATTTCCATTTTGGATGTTTCTGCTGATACCGTGCAAGTTCTTTCTACCAACGGTGATACTCATTTGGGTGGAGATGATTTTGATCAAGTAGTTATCAATTGGATTTTGGATGAATTTAAAAAAGACCAAGGTATTGATTTGAGTAAAGATACTTTAGCACTTCAGCGCATCAAAGAAGCTGCAGAAAAAGCCAAAATTGAGCTATCTACTGCACAAGAAAGTGAAATCAATCAACCGTTTATTACTTCTGACTCAACCGGTCCGAAGCATTTGGTGATGAAATTGACTCGTTCCAAATTAGAAGAATTAGTTGGAGATTTAGCAGAAAAAACATTAATTCCAGTAAAAAAAGCGCTGGAAGATGCTAAATTATCTACCGGTGATTTACACGAAGTGGTGATGGTTGGTGGTATGACTCGCATGCCATTGGTTATTTCTACCGTAGAAAAATTCTTTGGCAAAAAACCAAATATTACTGTAAATCCTGATGAAGTAGTAGCTTCTGGCGCTGCTGTACAAGGCGGAGTACTTCAAGGCGATGTTAAAGATGTTTTATTGTTGGATGTAACCCCTCTTTCTTTGGGTATTGAAACCATGGGCGGTGTAATGACTAAACTTATTGAACGCAACACCACCATACCAACTTCTAAATCTCAAGTATTTTCGACAGCAGCTGACAATCAACCAAGTGTAGAAATTCATATTTTACAAGGTGAGCGTCCGATGGCTCCTGATAATAAAACTTTGGGTAGATTTATGCTCGATGGAATCCCAATGGCTCCACGTGGCGTACCCCAAATTGAAGTACATTTTGATATTGACGCCAATGGTATTCTCAATGTTAAAGCCAAAGACAAAGGAACGGGCAAAGAACAATCTGTGCGTATCGAATCATCTTCTGGTTTGAATAAAGATGAAATAGAAAAAATGAAAAAAGAAGCTGAGGCTCATGCAGATGAAGATAAGAAAAAACAAGAACTTATCGAAGCGCGAAATTTGGCTGATACTATGATTTACACTACAGAAAAAATGATGAAGGAAATTGAAGAAAAGAAAATTGAAATTACTGATGATGAAAAGAAAAAAGTGGAAGAAGGTGTTAAAGCTCTCAAAGATGTGAAAGATAAAGATGATGTAGAAGCTATAAAAAAAGCAGCCGATATATTAAGTAAAGATGCTCAAGCAGTTGGTGCTAAAATGTATCAACAAGCTCAACAAGCTGAAAAAGCGAGCGAAGCAAAATCGGAAGAAAATAAGAATGAAAAAAAAGGGGATGAACCTATCGAAGGGGAAGTTGTTAAATAAAAAGTATCATGTATTATGTAGCATGTATTATGTGTGTAAAAATACTTAATACATAATACTTAATACATATTACATTATGTCAAAGGATTATTATAAAATACTTGGTATAGAAAAAAACGCCAGCAAAGATGAAATTCGTAAAGCGTTTCAAAAAATGGCTCATCAGTACCACCCTGACAAACAGGGTGGTGATGAAGTTAAATTTAAAGAAGCTAATGAAGCATATCAAGTTTTAGGAAACGAACAAAAACGTAAACAATACGATCAGTTTGGCGCTGATTTTGAACAACAAGGCGGATTTGGCGGAGGAGCAGGTTGGGAAGACTTTATGCGCGCAGCTCGCGGACAGGGCGGTGGTGATTTTAATTTCAATTTTGGTGGTAATGATTTTGGTGATATATTTGGTGATATGTTTGGCTTTGGCGGTGGTTCACGTGGACGAGGTGGTAGATCGCGTGGACGTGATATAGAAGTAGATGTAGAATTGGATTTTAAAGAAGCCGCTTTTGGTGTGGAAAGAGAGTTAAATTTACGTAAAAAAACAACTTGCGATATTTGTCAGGGTAGTGGTGCTGAGCCAAGTAGCAAAATGGAAAAATGTAGTACTTGCGGTGGTCATGGGCAAGTTGTGCATAATCAACGTACTATTTTTGGTACAATTCAACAAGCAGCTATTTGTCCTGATTGTCATGGACAAGGTCAAAAACCTAGTTCAAAATGTAAACATTGCGGTGGTGATGGAATAATAACTAAAAACAATACTTTCCAAGTAAAAATTCCATCAGGTATCAATGATGGTGAATCTATCCGTTTGAGTGGATACGGTGAGGCTGCTGCTTATAACGGTATGAGTGGGGATTTGTATGTTCGTATTCATATTAAGAAAAATAAATATTTTTCTCGCGAAGGATATGAGATATTTACTGATTGCGAAATTAGTTATCCACAAGCTGTATTGGGGGATAAAGTAGAAATAGAGACGCTTGATGGTATGGAAAAAATAATGATTCCCGAAGGTATTGAATCAGGCCAGTTGATTCGCTTAAAAGGCAAAGGCATTCCTTATTTACGACAAAAAGGTAGAGGAGACCATTATGTAAAAGTTAAAATTAAAGTTCCCAAAAATATCAATAGAGATTTAAAAAAGAAATTGGAAGATCTGAAAAATGATTTATAAAAATATCCCGCCCCAACCAGGGCGGGATTTGATTTGAAGAGTAGTTTGGATCTATTGACTCTTCCTCTTTTTTTTGCTAGTTTATTCTTAGTACTTTATCAATTTTACAGGAGATTTAAAATCATGGCAAAACAGGCTGTTTTGTTTATCATCAAACCGGATTCCATAAAATCAGGTAAGTATGCACCAATAATGGCGCAACTCAAAAAAATAGATGTGACGATTGTTCGCGAAGTACATCGTTTTCGTCTAAAAGAAGAAGAGGTTCTGAATCTTTATCAAGAGCATATGGGAAAACCTTTTTTCTCACAACTTTTTTCTTTCATGATTTCCGGACCTTTAGTTTTATTGGTTTTGACTGGTGAAGATGTTATTAGTAAGATTCGGAAAATACTTGGGTGTACTGATCCCAAAAAAGCCGAACCAGGCACTATTCGTAGTCTTTTTGGTAGCCATATAGACATGACAACCAATGCCGCTCATTGTTCTGATACTTTTGAAGAGGCGCGGAGAGAAATCGGTTTATTTTTTCCTGAAATTATAGCCCAGCTTGAAGCTGAAGGTTATCTTTAAATTTAATGGGTCCCAAAAGGACCCATTTTTTGACTTAATTTGAATTAAGTTTTACAATAGTTAAACATAGTTTAATAAATTAAATTTAATATAAAGACATGAAAAACATTTTTATAATTGTATGTCTTTTGGTTGCAAGTTCATTGGTCGCTTATTTTGGTAGTAATTATTATTTTAAAATATTAACCGCAAACCTAGAAGGATGTCCTTTGGAAAATAAACCCGTCTGCGCTTTTGATGATTATACCTATATCAATGAATGTTTTATGGAAAAATCAGGAGCTACCAAAAGGTATGATGGTGAATGTAGTAAGATTAGAGATGCTCTTTATGCTGGAGAAGAAGATATAAAAAATGATTGTATTTGTACTATGGAATATGCACCTGTTTGTGGGCTTGACGGTAAAACTTATGGTAATGCCTGTGGAGCTGGATGTGCTGATGTGGAAATTATTTATCAAGGTGAATGTGAACAAAACGGCAAGGCGAGCTTAGCTAATCCAGCTTCAGTAAATTGTGTAGATTTGGGTGGAACTTTGGAAATCAAAGATAAAACTGACGGGCAGGTCGGGTACTGCACGCTACCTGGTGGTAAAGTTTGTGAAGAATGGGCTCTGTTTCGTGGAGAATGTGGAATATAAAAAACTTTTGTGTCAGTTGAATTATTTAAAAAAAAATTAAGAAAAAAAGCAAGTACAAAAAAAGCTATTATTTTGGCTCATTTTTTTAAAACAGGACCCGGACAATATGGTCAAGGGGATATATTTTTAGGTGTGACAGTTCCTGACATCAGGGTAACAATAAAAGAATTTGTAGATTTAGGTTTAAGTGATTTACAAAAATTGCTAGATAGTCCTTATCACGAAGAAAGACTAAGTGCACTTTTGATTTTGGTAATGAAATATCCACGAGCGGACAATCGAGAGCAAAAAAAGATTTATGAATTTTATTTGAAAAATACCAAAAAAATAAATAATTGGGATTTGGTGGATTTAACAGCGGAAAAAATCATTGGGCCTTATCTGGAAGATAAGAGCAAAGATATTTTATTTAAGCTGGCTCAATCTAAGAATTTGTGGGAAAGACGAATATCTATTTTATCTACTTTTTATTATATTAAAAAAGGTGAAAGTAAATTGACTTTACAAATAGCACAAATATTATTAGATGATAAACATGATTTGATACACAAAGCTGTTGGTTGGATGATCAGGGAAATTGGTAAACGTTGCGGGGAAAAAGAGGAAGAAGATTTTTTGAAAAAGCATTATAAGCAAATGCCACGAACGATGTTGCGTTATGCAATAGAAAGGTTCGAAGAAAATAAAAGATTAAAATATTTGAATAATAAAATTTAAATTTTAATTTATATGGCACGTATTAATCCTGAAATTATCAAAAAAGCAAAAATTGTTTTTGAAAAAGCTAAAGAAATGAGAGAATATTATGAAGATGAAGTTTGTGTGAGAAATGCAATAAATGAATTGTACGAAGAAGATTCTTCTTGGGGGCAGATCGCTACTGTTGCTAGTGGTTATTTTAATAAATATTGTAAGGAAGAAAGAGAGAGGGAAGAAAGAGAGAATAGAGAGTTAGAAAAAAAGATGCAAGAAATTCAGGAAGATGAAGATGAAAGAGATTTTCTCAAAGAGGCTTTGGCGGCTAACTATCATCTTGTAAAAGAAGAGGATATTCCAGAAAAATACAAAGAAGTTATAGAAAAATACAAAGAAAGTATCTTAGGAAATACAGAAGATCATGCTTGGAATAAACGGTACAGACGTTAAAAACGCCTGTTTTAAAGGGTTTTTTGACGTTTATTTAGCAAAAGGTTTGTAAATAAAGGGTTTTCCACAGGGGAGGGGCTGTTGCTATTGATTTTATTGGTGTATAATAAAGCATGGGTAAAGGAAAGTATAATTTCCGCCCAAAAATTAATTTATTTATTAATTAATTTAATTTTTATCACTATGGCAAAAATGACTAAGTCTCAATTGTTGAGTGTGCTTTCTGAAGCTACCAACTTGAGCAAGAAAGAAGTTTCTAATTTTTTGGATGCAATGACTAACGTTGCTTACAAAGAAGTTAAAAAAGGAAATGAATTCGTTGTTCCAGGTTTTGGAAAATTGATTAAAATCAAAAGAGCCGCTCGTATGGGTCGTAACCCAGCTACCGGTGAAACTATCAAAATTCCTGCTAAAACTGTGGTAAAATTCCGCGTTGCTAAAGCTGCTAAAGACGCAGTTCTATAATTTTCAAAAAATAGTTTAAAAGCCTCCGTTATTATGACGGAGGCTTTTTTATCATTGACAAAATTATCAGAATATGCCAAAATTAGTTTTGTTAACATTTCCAAAAGGAGGAAAAAATGAAGTCAAAAAAAGAGAAAGAAGAAAGAAAAGAGGAGGAAAAAGGACGTTCTTTTAAAAATTTTTTTTTGAACAAACCAGCGGAGGTTGTTTGTCCAAAAACCACAGAAAGAATAACTGTTGAAAAAAATTTTCGCAATTCAACCAAAGCACCGGAGATTTCGATTTTCTATGAAATGATTGATTATAAAAAAGATGTATTTTGTTTGGGTCGTGTTATTTCTCAAGGGGTTTTCAATAAAGATGATAAATTTTGCATGGTGGCTAAAAACAAAGGTGGTTCGGTTATTGCCAAAGATCCAGTTTTTGTTTTTGATGTTTCTAAATATGAAGATCGAAAAGATGTCATTTTTTTAAATGAAAATCTTGACTTTTTTCTTCCAGTTGAATGTGTTGAAATGTATGGTGAGGGAAAATGGAGTGAAGAAAAAAAACGTTATATATGTAAAAATCATATGTACGTGATTTTTTTTAATCTCGACGGGTCTTTCAGCTATCCTACTATTGAAGAGTGGGAGATTAAAAAAGATCCCAGATTTGTTTCTGGAGCTGGACTTTTGGAGATCAAAATTTTGGATAAGGATGAAAAAAGTTATCAAGAGGTTTTGAGAAAAGTTACAACTCCTGTGGTTTGAATCAATTTAAACCGAGTTTTTTAGAAACTCGGTTTTTTTGTAAATAATCTCAAAAAATGGTATAATATTTTCGCAATTAAAAACAAATATTTTATGAAATTTATCAATAAAATTCAAGAAGCTAATCTCAAAGGGCGAGGCGGAGCGGAATTTCCAACCGCCTTTAAATGGTTGGCAGTGGCCAAAGGTCATTTGCGTGATTTTAATCAACCGTGCTATGTGGTTTGTAACGGCGCTGAAGGTGAGCCGGGGATGTTTAAAGATGGTTATATTTTGCAAAATTATCCAGAAAAAGTTATTGAGGGTATAAAAATCGCCATGGATACTCTCGGGGCCGATAAAGCTTATATTTATTTGCGTCAAGATTATTTGAAAAAATTTAAAAATCATTTGAAAAAATACATTGGTAAATTACCGATTGAATTAACAGCAGAAAAAATAGGTTATTTAGGCGGAGAAGAAACTACGCTTTTGGAAACTATAGAAGGTGATTTACCCGAGCCACGTTTGAAACCTCCTTATCCGACTGAGGCCGGGTTATTTGGTTGTCCGACTTTGATAAACAACGTGGAAACTTTTTATCAGATTTCTCAAATTCAACACGGAGAATATAAAAATACCAGATTTTATTGTATTAGTGGTGATGCACCCAAAAAAGGTGCTTATGAACTACCTGTTGATATGACTGTTGGAGAAATTTTGAAAAAAACCAAAAATGTTCCACGTTTTGAATATTTTGTACAAGTCGGTGGAGGAGCGGCTGGAGAAATTTTAACCAGAGAAGAACTCAACAAACCTATTTATGGTGCTGGTGGAATCGTAGTTTATAATTTGAAAAAAACGGACACCAAAGAGGTGATTAAAAAATGGGTTAATTTTTTCTTTGATTATAATTGTGGAAAATGTGTACCGTGTCGAGAAGGACTTTATCGCTTAAAAGAGATGTTGCAAAAAAATGAAATTGACATGGTGCTTTTACGCAGTGTTTTGCGCACAATGCGAGACACTTCTTTTTGTCCTCTGGGAAAAAGTGTTTATTTACCTATTGATTCCATGCTTGAAAGTGTAAAAGTCAATTATAAAAATAAAAGAGATTCCAAATAAATATGAAAAAAATAACTATTAAAATTGACGGTAAAAAAATAGAATGTACTGAAGATAAGATGATTCTAAAGGTGGCGCAAGAAAATAGGGTAGATATCCCTCATCTTTGCGATCACCCTGATTTAAAAGTCAAAGCCAATTGTCGAATGTGTGTGATAAAAATCAAGGACCGTAATGGTTTATTTACTGCTTGTTCTACACTAGTAGAAGATGGGATGGAAATAATCACTGATGACAAAGAAATTCGTCGTAATCGTAAAATGAATTTAGAATTGATTTTTGGGCAACACCATCTAGACTGTGAAAATTGTACTTGGAATAAACGCTGTGGATTATTGCAATATCAAAAACCACTTCGTGCTAAAATCACGAGATTCCCAAATCGTAAAGAAAAAAGACCGAGTAAACAATTTGGACCAATAATTTTTGAAGGTAAAAAATGTATTGATTGTCGTAATTGTGTAGAAGTTTGTCCGGTTGGTTATTATGAAATCAAAAACCGCGGAAGTAATATTTCCATTGAACCAAGTACTGATAAAAACAAAGACTGTGTTTATTGTGGTCAGTGTATTGTGCATTGTCCGGTAGGAGCTATCAAAAGTGAAGGCGAGTTTGAAGAAATGGAAAAAGTTTTGGCGCTCAAAAAACAAGGGAAAGTCTTGGTGGCACAATTTGCCCCATCTATTCGCACCAGTATTGGTGAAGAATTCGGTATGCCTTATGGTTCGGTTGCTACTGATAAATTATCTGCTTCCTTAAAAAAATTAGGCTTTGACTATGTCTTTGATACATCTGTTGGTGCTGATTTTACTACGACAGAAGAAGCCGGAGAAGCGATAGAGAGGATTTTGTCCGGTAAAAATCTACCTATATTTACCTCTTGCTGTCCTTCGTGGGTTAAATTTATAGAATTTTATCATCCGTATTTGCGAAAAAATCTTTCGCATGCTAGATCTCCGCAAATAATGTTGGGAGCGGTTATTAAAAATTATTTTGCTCCAAAACAAAACATAGATCCCAAAAATATCGTGATGGTTTCTATCATGCCTTGCACGGCCAAAAAATATGAAGCTAGTCGAGAGGAGCTGAATTTTGATAATGGTCTCAAACCTGTAGATTATGTTTGGACTACTCGGGAATTGGCGTGGATTTTGCGAGATAAAAAAATAGATCTCAAAACTATCAAAGAAGATCCAGCTGATAATCCGCTTGGTGATCCTAGCGGTGCCGGGGTGTTGTATGGAGCATCTGGCGGTGTGATGGAAAGTGCTTTACGCACCGCTTATTTTCGTTTGTTTGGTCGCGATTTACAAAAAGTGGATTTTGAACAAGTGCGCGGACAAGACGGTGTTAAAAGAGCGACTATCCGACTTTGTAAACCGGTAAAATTTGGCGGTGATAAATGTGTAGAATTACGCGTGGCGGTAGTCAATGGTTTGAAAAACGCCAAAATTATTTTAGATGAACTCAAAGAAGATCCGAAAAAATATCAATTTGTAGAAGTGATGGCATGTCCCGGAGGTTGTATCGGTGGTGGTGGACAACCATTACCGACCAACGAAGAGATTCGTCAAAAAAGAGCAGACTCTCTATATCAGATAGATAAAAACAAAAAAATACGTTTGGCACACCAAAATCCGCAAGTTCAACAAGTATACAAAGAATTTTTGACAGATAAAAAATTAACTAAAAAAATGTTTGAAGTGGATTTTAAACCAGAAGGCAAAAGTAAAATTAAAATCAAAAAATAATATGAAGAAAAATCAAGAAAAAATATATACTATTTTGATCGGCGGTCAAGCCGGAGACGGGGCGCGTGAAGCGGGGGTAAATTTGGCGCGTTTGTTTTGTAAGTTAGGTTATTATGTTTTTGCCAGCATGGAATACCCCTCACTTATTCGTGGCGGACATAATTTTTGTCGCGTTTCTTTTTCCAAAGAAAAGATTTATAGCGATTATAGAGAATTAGATGCTATCATTGCTTTTAATCAGGAAACTGTGGATTTACATCGGGGTGAACTCAAAAAATCCGGTGTAATATTTTTTGATAATATTTTAAATTCTGTTAGCGGTAAACCCGGACAATTGGTAAGTTTGCCGATTAGTTCTTATGCCAAAGAATTAGGAGCTCCTAGTTTAGCGCGCACGGCAGTGGCGTTGGGTGCGCTTTGTTGTTTTTATGATTTACCGCTTGAAAGTTTAAATAAAGTTTTTACGGAAATTTTTGGTGCCAAAGCTCAAATCAATATTGATCTGAGTAAAAAAGGTTATGATTATTTACAAGATAAGAGTTTTGGAAAAATAAAATTTGATCGTCCTGATAAAAAAATCAAAGGACAAATTATTGACGGCAATGCAGCGACAAGTGAAGGTTTGGTAGCGGGTGGTATGAAAAACTATATCGCTTATCCTATGACCCCAGCCACTAGTGTTTTACACCACCTAGCTAAACAATCACCAAAATACGGTTTGAAAGTTACTCAGGCCGAAAGTGAAGTAGCGGTTATCAACATGGTTTTGGGTAGTGCTTTTGTTGGAGCCCGTACTGCCACCGGGACTTCTGGTGGGGGGTTTGCTTTGATGACCGAGGCTTTGAGTATGGCAGGGATTGCTGAAATTCCAACCGTAGTAGTAGAGTCACAGCGTCCTGGTCCATCAACTGGTGTGCCAACCAGAACTGCTCAAGGTGATCTACAGTTCGTTCGTCAAATTTTAGGAGAATTTCCACGCTTAGTTTTGGCTCCTGGTGATCAGGAAGAGGCTTATGAATTGGGTGGAAAAGCCATGAACTTGGCTTGGCAATATCAATTACCGGTAATGTTGATGCTTGATAAACAATTATCTGAAAGTTTATCAAATGCGGATTTTAGTAAAATAAAAATTAAACCGGAAAAAATAAAAATTAGCAAAGGAGGAAAAAATTATCTACGCTATGCTTTTAGTACTGACGGTGTTTCTCCTCTTTGTTTTCCGGGAAACCCTGACACTGTGGTTAAAGCCAATAGTTATGAGCACAGCGAAGATGGTTTGATAACCGAGAGCGCAGAGATGACGCAAAAAATGTTTGATAAAAGATTTGCCAAAATAAAAAATTTGGAAAAAGAAATGATTGGGATGAAAAGTGTAAGAATTTACGGTGATAAAAAAAGTAAAAATATCGTTGTGTTTTGGGGTTCTACCAAAGGTGCGGTTTTGGAAGCAATAAAGCATACTAAGAAACCTATCAAAGCTGTACAAATTTTGGCAATAGAACCACTGTCGACTAAGAGTTTATTAGACACTTTCAAAGGAGCTAAAAAAATTATTGATGTAGAATTAAATTATACCGCTCCTTTGGCTAGTTTGATTCGCGAAAAAACCGGGATAGAAATAAAACATAAAATTTTGAAATACGACACTTATTCTTTTGAACCGATGGATTTAGTAAAAAAACTTGATAAAATATTCTAAAATTTCCATGTCATCCCCGCGAAGGCGGGGATCCAGGAAAAATTAAGATAACCCCTGGATTCCCGCCTTCGCGGGAATGACAGAACTAAAAATTTATTTATGACTGTAGATTTAAATACCAAAGCAAAAAACACCTGGTGCCCTGGTTGCACCAATTTCATGATTTTGACCGCGTTTAAAAACGCGATAACCGAATTGGTGACGGAAGGGAAAATTAAAAAAGATAATATTGTGGTCGGAGCTGGCATTGGGTGTCATGGTAAAATAGCTGATTATGTAAATGTGAATAGTATTATTTCTCTTCATGGTCGCGTGGTGCCAACTATGACTGGTGTAAAATTAGGAAATCCCGATTTGACCACAATCGCATTTTCTGGAGACGGGGATTCCTACGCTGAAGGGATAGAACATTTAGTTCACGCTGCCAAAAGAAATAGCGATATCAAACTATTTGTTCATAATAATCAAGTTTTTGGTTTGACTACCGGTCAAGTTACTCCCACCAGCAATAAAGGTTATAAAGGCAAATCAACTCCGCAGGGGAGTGTAGAAGAGCCGCTCAATCCGCTTCTGGTGATGCTAAGCGCTGGTGCTACTTTTGTTGCTCGTGCTTATACCGGAGATATGGTTTTTCTAACTCAAGTGATGAAAAAAGCTATTTTACACAAAGGTTTCGCTTTTTTGGATATTATCCAACCCTGTATCAGTTTCAATGATACTCGTGAATATTTCAAAGAAAAAGTTTACCAACTTGATTCCAATTTACCAAAAAATGATTTGAAATGGGCAATGGAAAAAGTGCAGGAAATGGAAAAAATACCGCTGGGTATATTTTATGATGTGGAAAAAGCGACTTTTGAAGAACAATTGTAACTACGTACGAACGTACGAATAATCTACGAAACTACGAAAATTGGTGATCGGTAATTGAAAATTAATTAAAAATTCACCCCTGTGAAATATTGCCGAAGGCGATCCTGTCTTTGACAGGATTTCACGGGGTAAAAAATTAAAAATTGAAAATTTATTAACGTATGTTAGAAAATCTATTCAATCCAAAAAGTGTCGCTGTTATCGGAGCTTCGGGTAATCCGCAGAAAATCGGTTATGCCTTGGCTTCCAATTTACTTGATGGTAAAAACGAACGCCGGATTTTTTTGGTAAACCCAAGTGAAAAAGAGATTTTGGGTGAACAAGTTTTTTCTTCCATAGCGGAAATAAAAGAAGGGATAGATTTGGCGGTAATTGCTGTAAAACCGGAAATTGTTCCCGTTGTCTTGAAAGCTTGCGGAGAGAAAAAAATTCCTTATTGTATTATCATCACCGCTGGTTATAAAGAAACCGGAGAAGAAGGAAAAAAACGTGAAGATGAACTCAAACAAATTGCAAAAAGTTTTGGTATAAAAATCATTGGTCCGAATTGTTTAGGAATTTTTGATTGTCAAAATAATTTCAACGCAACTTTCGGTGACAAACTTCCAAAAATTGGCGACATTTCCGTGATTTCACAATCTGGGGCCGTGGGTACTTCCATGCTTGATTTTGCGCAAAAAGAAAATATCGGTTTTGCTAAATTTATTTCTGTAGGCAATGAAGCAGGACTCACAGAAAATGATTTCTTGGAATATTTATTGACTGATGAAAAAACAAAAGCAATCGCGATGTATCTAGAAGCTGTGTCAGATGGAGTGAGATTTTTGGAATTAGCAAAAAAGATTACAGCTGTTAAACCATTGGTAGTGCTCAAAGCTGGGAAAACAGCGCGTGGTGCTATGGCAGTAGCTTCACACACAGGCTCACTGGCTTCGAAAAATAAAGTATTTGAAGCTGTTTGCGCTCAAGCCAAAGTAATCAATGTAGAAACTATTTCGCAGATGTTTGATCTGTTGAAAATGTTTAACGCTGGTATTTATCAACCACTTGAAAATATCGGTATAGTTACCAATGGCGGGGGGCCTTCCATTATTTTGGCGGATTTATTGGAGCTTTCGCAAAGTTTAAACTTGGCGACTTTGACGGATAAAATAAAAACATCTTTGCGTGAAGTATTGCCCGCAACTGCGGCGGTTGGTAATCCGGTGGATGTTATTGGTGACGCGTTAAGTGATAGATATGAAAGTGCTTTGAAAATTCTAAGCAAAGTAAAAGATATTGATGCTTTGGCGGTAATCCTCACTCCACAAAAGATGACTCAAATAAAAGAAACAGCAAAAATTATTTCTAAAATAAATAAAAAGAAAGTTGTGTTGCCACTTTTTATCGGCGGAACACAAATAGAACCGGCTTTGAAAATTTTCCGACAAAAAAACATCGCTTATTTTTCCGACCCTATTCATTTAGTCAAAGCTTTGGATTATCTGTCTTTCAAAAATAAATCTGTTGAGGAAAAGAGAAAAGAAGATGTTGTTGTCGATCAAATCAATTTCGCGCAAACAGAAAAATTATTACAAAGTGTTGGTTTAGCAACTTCTGGGATTTTTGTTGCAGATAAAAAAGAAATAATTTCCGCTGCAGAAAAATTAACTGGACCTTACGTGCTCAAAGCAATTACTGATAAAGTTTTACACAAAAGCGACGTTGGAGCTTTGAAACTGAATTTACAAAATGCGGAAGAAATTGAAAAAGCTTGGGAAGAAATATCAAAAAATGTTTCTGAAAAATCTGTCGGTGTAAAAATAATTGGCATGTTGTTGCAAAGTATGACTGCCGGTAGGGAAGTGATCATCGGGATGAAACGCGACGCGACTTTTGGCCCGACAATAGTTTTTGGTTTAGGCGGAATATTTGTAGAAGTTCT
>CAYRYH010000012.1:0-15030 GCA_964428525.1 uncultured Gammaproteobacteria bacterium
AAAGGAAACCCCGGGTGTAGTCCGTCAGGACGGAACCCGGGGAGGAGGTCATTTAATTAGCGTTTATTTTTGAAAAATGGTATAATATTGATACTAAATTTTTAATAATATGAAGAATAATAGTCAAAAAACAATGTTAAAAGTTAAACCCTTTGCTGGTACGCCTTTTTGCGGTTGGTGCGGACCATCAACACTAAAAATAGTTTTTGATTTTTACGGTTTAGATTTATCAGAAAAAACACTAGTTAAAATGTGCGGCACAACCAGAGAAAAGGGGACCAGTCTCAAACAAATTGAAAAAGTTGCTAAAAAATTTGGATTTAAAGTTCAGGTAAAAGACAGTAGTGGTTTTGGTGATATTGCCCAGTGGTTGAAAAAAGGTGTTCCGGTAATTGTAGATTGGTTTACTCGCGGACGTAACGACTATGATGATTTTGATGTTGCCGGCGGGCATTATTCGGTTGCAATCGGCTTGGATAATAAATATATTTATGTTTCCGATCCGGAAATCGGGCGGGTGCGTAAAATGGAGAGAAAAGATTTTTTAAGTGTTTGGTTTGATTATCCTAAGATTTATCCTAAAAAACAAAAAGATTTTATTTTACGTCGAGCAATTGTGATATATAAATAAAATTTTATTATGAAAGAGACAATCTCTTTGGACAACGGTCAAATAACTCATTGGCATAATTTAACCACAAAAGAAACTTTTAAGAAATTGGATGCAACACTAAACGGACTAAACGATAAAGAAGTTAAAAAAAGAAGAAGTGAATTTGGAGTTAATGCCTTACCTTCCGCTAAGCCACCCTGTTTGGCTATTATTTTTTTGCGTCAATTTTTGAGTCCTTTGATTTATATATTGATTTTTGCCGGAGCGGTTGCTGGTTTACTTCATGAATGGTCGGATGCTTTTTTTATTTTCGTTGTTATTTTTCTAAATGCGGTTGTTGGGGCTTGGCAAGAAAATAAAGCGGGAAAAACAGCCGGAGCTTTAAAAAAAATGATGAAAATATCAACCACCGTTATTCGTAACGGGTTTGAAACCGAAGTTGATTCTGTCGAATTAGTTCCTGGAGATATAATAAAACTTTTATCCGGACACAAAATTCCCGCGGATGCTCGTCTAATAGAAACTAAAAATTTAACCGTTGATCAATCTCTTTTAACCGGAGAATCCAGAGCGGTGGAAAAACAAAATTTAGATCCAGTTGATGAAAAAGCACCTGTTAACGCTCAAGAAAATATGCTTTTTGCCGGTACCACCGTCATGACAGGCAGAGCCTTGGCTATTGTGGTAAAAACAGGTTTGAATACGGAGATTGGTAAAATAGCCAAAGTTATTTCTTCTTCCAAAGGTGAAAAACCGCCTCTAATCATCAGAATGGAAAACTTCACCCAAAAAATAAGTTTAGTAATGTTGTTTATTTGTTTAATTTTGATAATAATTTCTTTGGGTAAAGGAATGCCGTTAATGGAAGTTTTTTTCTTGGCTGTAGCTTTGGCTGTAGCTGTTATCCCGGAAGGTTTACCAGTGGCGTTAACCGTAGCTCTTTCTATCGCTTCTTTTCGTATGTCCAAAAGAAACGTATTGGTCAGGCGGTTAAATGCTGTAGAGGGATTGGGGAGTTGTACACTTATTGCTAGTGATAAGACCGGTACTCTGACGGTTAATCAACAGACAGCTAAAATGGTTTGGTTGCCAGAGGGGGTTATTTTTGAAATTGGTGGTCAGGGTTATAACGGAAATGGTCATGTTAAAATTATCAATAACAAAGAATGTGAAAAAGAATGTTTAGAAGATTTAGAACAACTGTGTATTTCAGGGGCTATTAATAATGAAGCCGAATTGAAAAAAGTTGAAAATAGATGGCACCACCACGGAGATTCGATGGACGTGGCTTTTTTGGCATTGGCGATAAAAAATAAACTTGATTTAGAAAAATTAAAAAAACAATATAAAGAAATTCTTTCTATTCCTTATGAATCGGAAAATAGGTTTTCTGCAGTTTTGGTAGAAAACAAAAAAGAAAAAGAAATTTTTGCTAAAGGAGCGCCAGAGGTTGTAGTTGAAATGTCCTCTTTTATTCTAAGTAAGGGTAAAAATAAAGCTATAAATAAAGAAGATATTTTGAAACAAGTTAGAAAAATGGCTTCTAGTGGTTTCCGAGTTTTGGCATTAGCGAAAAAAGAAGCAATTTCTGAAGATAAAGATAATTTATTAGAAAAAAGAGAGTTGAAAAAAATGATTTTTTTAGGACTGGTTGGGTTTATCGATCCGTTGCGAGCGCAGTCCAAGGAAGCCGTGGAAAAATGTCGTGGTGCTGGAATAGAAGTAGCGATGATTACCGGGGATCACCCGCTTACTGCACTGACTATTGCTAGAGAGCTTGGAATTGCTAGTAATAATTCACAGATAATTACTGGGGAACAAATACAAAAATTAGGCCCTCCTGATACCCAAGAATTTTATAATAAAATAGCCACTTGTCGAGTTTTTGCCGAAGTATCCCCAATTCAAAAATATCAAATCGTGGAAGCTTTGAGGAAATCCGGACATTTTGTAGCCGTGACTGGTGACGGAGCCAATGATGCGCCAGCACTCAAAAGAGCTAATTTAGGAGTAGCTATGGGCTCTGGCACGGATGTAGCCAAAGAAACCGCGTCCATGATTGTGATGGATGATAATTTTTCATCCATTGTGGCTGGAGTGGAAGAGGGGAGATTTGCTTATGATAATATTAGAAAAGTTATTTATCTATTGATTAGTACTGGCTGTGCGGAAATTATGTTATTTTTCTTTGCTATTTTTTCCGGTTTCCCCCTTCCTTTTTTTGCCGTACAATTATTATGGTTGAATTTAGTAACCGAGGGTGTTCAATATGTAGCATTGGCTTTTGAAGCTGGGGAGCCAGGAGTGATGTCCCGACCGGCCAGATCACCCAAAGAAGGCATATTTGATTCTTTGATGATTCAACAAACACTGCTTTCTGGTTTGGTTATCGGTGGAGTGGCTTTTATGGTCTGGGTGGTAGGATTGAGAATTTTAAATTTAGAAGAAAACGCTGTTCGTAACTTAGTCTTTCTTTTGATGGTTTTGTTTGAAAATGTGAATGCTTTGAATTGTCGTTCGGAACGTCGTTCTATTTTCAAAATATCTTTAACCAAAAATAAATTATTGGTTTTTGCCGTTATTGCCGCTCATGCCTTGCATATTTTTGCTATGTACAATCCGTTCCTATCTAAATTGTTGAAAATTTCTCCCATTACTTTAAAAGAATGGTTTATAATGCTATTATTAAGTTTCAGTGTAGTGGTTTCTTCAGAAATATTTAAATATATAAAAAATAGAAAGCAATTAAATTTTAGTCTTAAATAATTTAAAATTATATGGAACAAAACCATGTCAAAAGCACACCCAAGGATGTATTTTTACATCTTTTCAATATTGTGACTTTTTATCTCAGTGTTATCGGCTTGATAACGCTTTATGTAAATTATATCAATGCTCTTTTTCCAGATGCGTTAAATTATTATTTTACCGGAATTTCTACGGGTGTTCGTTGGGCCAGTTCAGTATTATTTATAGCTGTCCCAGCTTATCTGTTGAGTTCTTGGATGCTCGGTAAAGATATTAAAAAACAACCGGAAAAAAGAGATTTGAAATTACGTAAATGGTTGATATATTTTACACTTTTTCTTTCTGCTATCACTATAATCATTGATTTGATGATAACGGTTTATTATTTTCTTGATGGAGAAATTTCTACCAGATTTTTCTTGAAAGTTTTGGCTGTACTTTTGATCGCCGGAGCAGTTTTCGGTTATTATTTTTGGGAATTGAAAAGAGATAATAAAAAAACCAATATTCCGAAAATTTTAACCATAATTGTTTCAATCGTTGTATTAGGTAGTATTATTGCCGGATTTTTTATTGTGGGCACACCCTCAGATCAACGCAATCGTCGTTTTGATGATAGGAGAATAAATGATTTACAATCTTTACAAGGACAGGTTATAAATTTCTGGGTACAAAAAGGAAAACTACCAGAAACTTTAGATGATTTAAAAATTGATGTTGCTGGTTATTATATTCCTCAAGACCCAGACACGCAGTTGGATTATGAATATATCGTAAACGATGAGCTAAATTTCAGTCTTTGCGCTAATTTTGGTTCATCTAATATAAATGATAAAAATTCAAATTACGCTGGAAAATACGGGTATTATCCAGATCCTTATTATCAAGAAAATTGGCAACACGAAGTTGGGAGGTTCTGTTTTGAGAGGAAAATAGATCCTGAATACTATAAAGATAAGGAAAGAAAGGATGTTGCAGAGCCAATTATAGTAAAATAGAATAAAAATCTGTTAATTTAATTTTTGCAATCTCTGTAATTTTTGTAATTTATCAGAATCTGTCTATCCCTTGCTTTTTTTGCTAAACTATGCTAAAATGTAAAAAGTCTCTAATTTCCATGAAGTTGCATTATTGAAAATTGGGATTTAAAAATTAATTAAAAATTTTAAATTAAAAATTAAAAATTTAATATATATTGTATGGGAGACTTTAATCGAGGAAAAAGACCATTTGGCGGAGGAGGAAGGTCCTTTGGCGGTGGTAATAGAGGTGGATTTGGTAGTGGCCGAAGTTTTGGTGGAGGTAGAGATAGGGACGGTGGTCGTCCTCAAATGCACCAAGCTACTTGTAGTGAATGTGGTAAGGATTGCGAAATCCCTTTTAGACCAACTGGCGGCAGACCTGTTTTTTGCAGTACTTGTTTTGAAAAACAACAAGGCGGAAGTGGTGAAAGACCAAGCAGATTTGGCGGAGAAAGACGTGATAGATCAGAACGACCACGACACGAAGATAGAGGCGGAATGCACGACGCAACTTGTGGTAAATGTGGTGCAAAATGCCAAGTACCTTTTAGACCAACTCCAGGAAAAGAAGTTTTGTGTGATGATTGTTTTGGTAAAAGTGGAAAAGGTGGAAAAGATAATGGAGAGCTTATGGCAGAGCTCAAAGGCTTGCATGTAAAATTGGATAGATTAATGAAAATATTAGCTCCAAACGCTCCTGCGGAAAAAACTATAAAACCTGAAGTTAAAAAAGAAATCGCTGCTCCAAAAAAAGTTGTAGAGGTTAAAAAGGAAGTTAAGGCAGTAAAGAAGGTTGAAAAAACCAAACCAGCTGCTAAAAAAGTTGTAGCAAAAAAGAAAAAGTAATTTACCCCGTTAAATAATTTCACTTTTTGTGAAATTCCTGCGGAGCAGGATTTAACAGGGGATTTACTTCAAACAAAAAACGACTCGGCTCAACCGGGTCGTTTTTTGTTTGGTCATTCTGAGTTTCAATTTGTTTTAATATTTAGTATTCAATATCTAGTATCCAATATCAATTATTTTATATTTCACTTCTTTCCCACCAACATCCACTTCTACCACATCTCCAACCCTGTGTCCTAACAGCGCGGACCCGATAGGGGAGTTGTAGGAAATTTTACCTGTAAACGGATCTGTTTCTTCAGATCCCAGTATCGTATACATTTTTTGTTCACCTCTTATAAGTACTGTTACAGTGTGGCCAACTTGTATTTTAGAATTGTCTGTATTTGTTATAATTTTTGCTTGGTGTAATTGATTTTCTAAAACTTGCATTTCGTGGTTTATTTTACGTAAACGCCCTTTGGCTAATTGATATTCTACGTTTTCACTGAAATCTCCCAGTTGTGCTAAGCGCGATACTTCAGATATGGTTCCGGGTTGGTTTTTTTTTAATCTTTCCAATTTATTTTTTAATTGCAAAAATTTATCCTCTGTTATCAGAGGATCTTTGTCATTGTAATTATATATTCCTGGTTTACGATAAGGAATTTGCATACGGTATAATAATAAGCTAATTTATGATTTTTAGCAAATAAAAAACCACCTGTGAAAACAGGCGGTTTTAAAGAACAAAATTTTAAAGTATTGAAAAGGTTGTTAATCCAACCATAACAATACTGACCATGCTGACAAGTTTTATCAGTATATTTAATGATGGTCCGGAGGTGTCCTTGAAAGGATCTCCGACCGTATCGCCGACAACGGTAGCTTTGTGATTATTACTACCTTTTCCACCGAGGTTACCTTCCTCGATGTACTTTTTGGCGTTGTCCCACGCTCCTCCAGCATTGGCCATAAATACAGCCAAGATAAAGCCAGTTGAAAGCGTACCAGTCATAAGCCCCATGACTCCGGCTACACCAAAAATCATAGTAACAAAAACCGGTGTGGCAATAGCCAAAAGCGACGGAAACAACATTTCTTTCTGTGCACCTTTGGTGGATATTGCCACACAGCGTGCATAATCAGGTTTACCTGTTCCGTCTAATATCCCGGGAATTTCCCGGAATTGACGACGGACTTCATCCACCATACTGCTAGCAGCTCTACCAACAGCATTCATAGTAATTCCACTGAAAACAAAGCATAACATTGAGCCAATAAACATACCGGCCAAAACCTTAGGGTTCATCAAGTGTATTTGGAAGTGTTGTATAAAATCCAAAATACCTGCGTCTTTTATCGGAACATTTCCGATAGCTATATGTCCAACACGAACCATAGCAATCTTCACTTCTTCCAAATAAGCGGCCAAAAGTGCCAAGGCGGTCAGTCCAGCTGACCCTATAGCAAATCCCTTGCCGGTCGCGGCTGTAGTATTTCCCAGAGCATCCAGTGCGTCAGTTCTTTTACGAACTTCCGCACCAAGACCGGCCATTTCTGCGATTCCTCCGGCATTATCAGCTATTGGACCATAGGCATCTGTTGCCAATGTGTAACCCAAAGTAGAAAGCATACCAACCGCTGCTATACCGATACCATAAAGTCCGGTATTTAAATTTACAGCAGTTAACATATTGGCTACATCAAAATTTATTGCAGAAAGAAAACTCAAAATCACAGCAGATGTAACTGTCAACACTGGAATAGCTACGGAATTCATCCCTAATCCTAGACCAGCGATAATAACTGTTGCCGGACCGGTCTTAGAACTTTCTGCTACCATTTTAACCGGGGAATAACCATGTGAAGTGTAATATTCAGTCGCTTGACCGATAATAACTCCAGCTACAAGTCCGATAACAACGGAGAAAGAAATTCCTATCCAGTTATGCAGTCCGAGAAAAAATAAAGACACGAAAGTAAAAATCGCAACCAACACAGAAGAGAGAAATGTACCGCGGTTCAAAGCGGAGAGTAACTGCTTCATTGAAGAGTTTTCGCCGGTCTTTACTGTGTAAACTCCGATGATGGAGAGCAATATCCCGACAGCAGCAATAATCATCGGTGCTAAAACTGACTTCAACTGCATCGTCGTGTCAGTTTGAAAAGCTACTGACCCAAGAGCGGCGGTAGCCAAAATACTTCCGCAATAACTCTCATAGAGATCAGCGCCCATCCCAGCTACATCACCGACATTATCACCGACATTGTCAGCGATGGTTGCTGGATTGCGCGGGTCGTCTTCAGGAATTCCAGCTTCAACTTTACCAACCAAGTCAGCACCAACATCTGCAGCTTTGGTGTAAATACCTCCGCCAACACGCGCAAAAAGCGCTTGAGTGGAAGCACCCATACCAAAAGTCAACATCGTTGTTGTGATGACAATCAGGTTATGTGGATCTTGTAAATAAGGATAAAAATGACTAAGCACTAGAAACCAGATAGAAATATCCAGTAGTCCCAATCCAACAACTACCAATCCCATCACCGCCCCTGAACGGAATGAAACTTGCAACCCTTTGTTCAAAGATACGGCAGCTGCACTAGCTGCGCGAGAATTCGCGTAGGTAGCAGTTTTCATCCCAAAGAATCCCGCCAAACCGGAGAAAAACCCTCCGGTCAAAAAAGCAAACGGCACCCAAGGATTTTGCAATCCAAAATATGCCATCACTGTAAAAACGATTGCCAAGATTATCAGGAAGGGTCCAACAATCTTATACTGCTGACGCAGATAAGCCATCGCTCCTTCGCGAATGTACATTGCAATCGGTTTCGTCCGTTCGTCTTCTTTTTCCAGTTTCATTTTTTGATAAAAATTCCAAGCAAAAAACAGAGCTACGATAGCGCAGGCAAGTACTGCCCAAATAATCCAGTTCATCATGAAAGTCCTCCTTCTGATGTTGTTAATACTATAAATTGTCAAGGTTCGTTTTTTAAAAACTGGCTTAAAAAATAACATTTTTTTGTTTAAAAGTCAAGGGTAAAACGGTGATAGAAAAGCCAAAACTTGGTTGTTGAAAAAAAAGAGAAAGCGTGATAAGATATGGTGAGTTTGAAAAGATATTGGATATTAAATATCAGGCAAACCCTCCTTTTTAAGAAGGGGGATAAGAGATGATCAATATCCAATATTTAATATTCAATATTTTCTAAATAGTTATGTTCAATAAATTATTAAATATTTCAGTTATAGCGATTATATTCGTAATAGGTTTACTTCATAGCACACCAACTTTTGCTCAGGAAGAGGTAAATTTGTATTTCTTCTGGGGGAAAGGTTGTCCTCATTGTGAAAAGGAAAAAGCATTACTTGAACAGTTCAAAAATAAATATCCTTATTTGAAAATATATGATTTTGAAGTTTATGGTAATTTTCAAAATACTTCTTTATTGCAAAAAATCGGCAAAGAGCTTGATGTTCGAGTTGACGGAATTCCATTTACTGTAATAGGTGGCAAATCATTTTCTGGTTTTTTGGAAACCATGACCCCAGTAGAATTGGCCGATAGGATAGAGTATTGTTATAGAAAAGATTGTCCTGATATTGTGGCGGAAATTATTGGAATAAAAGAAAAAGACCTAAATTCACCGGAAGTTCCTAAACAGTCAGAAGAGAAAGGTTTTTTTGAAGATACTAGAATTAGAATAATAGGGGGAATATTGTTATTAGCTGTAGGTTTATTGTTGGTGCTCAGGAAGAGGTGATAAAATAAGGCGATAAAGAGATGGAGAGACATTGCAAAAATTTTAGATTTTAGAATGATATAAATTTTACAGGATAAAAAATGAGCCTCAAAAGGGCTTGTTTTTTACTATGCAAGGCGTAGCCTTAACGAAGCCCTGTGGATAACTCTTGACAAAATATAGTTTTGGGTATATATTCAATATAGAACTATTTACAAAAAGGTCGGTAGTTAATAATTAATCTTTAATTTATAAATATATGCCACAATTAAATGGAACTGGACCTATGGGCGCTGGCCCTGGTACAGGACGAGGTTTTGGTCCTTGTGGAGCTCAAAATGGCCGTGGTCGCGGATTTGGCCAAGGTGGTTGCGGTCGTGGATTTGGCGCTGGACGTCGTTTCTACGCTTCATCCAATAATCTAGCTTCTTTGCAAGAATCAGAAAAATTTTTGAGTGATGAGCTCAAAGCTGTTCAAGAAGAGATTAAAAATCTTGACAAAGGACAAAAATAAAAGAAGGCCGATGAGCTCTCGGGAGTTTGTAAACAAATTCCCGAGGCGGTCCTTCTTTTATGTGGTATAATAATAACAGAGAATTTTTTTAATTTCAACCCCTATGCCTAGACCCAGAGGTTTTCGTAAAATTCAACTTGATCCCAAAGCGGATTATTTTAAACCCCAAGGAATTCCTATGAGATTTTTGGAGGTAGTTGAACTAACTTTGGAAGAAGCAGAAGCTCTTAATTTACGTCATGAAAAAGATTTAGAACAAACAGAGGCTGCCAAAAGGATGGATACTTCACAAAGCACCTATCAACGTATTTTGAACAGTGCTTATAAAAAAGTAACCGATGCTTTAGTCCATGGCAAAGCTATCAA
Organism: uncultured Gammaproteobacteria bacterium; assembly: GCA_964428525.1. Lineage (GTDB taxonomy): Bacteria > Patescibacteriota > Patescibacteriia > Magasanikbacterales > GWA2-37-8 > JAKLGL01. The sequence goes on from CAYRYH010000012.1 coordinate 9,836, forward strand.
AATTACCAAAAATTAACTTATGTTTTTAAAAAAGTTTTTTGTTTTTATTTTACTTAGCGGAATATTTTGTCCGTTTTTTGTTTTTGCACAAACAACAGAAGATGTTTTTGAAGCCAAAGTTGTTGAGATTTTACAAGAACGACAAATAGACAGAGGTGATAGTTCGCAAAAAACCCAACAAAATCTTTTGTTATTAGGCACGGAGGGTTTTTATAAAGATAAAGAAATAAAATACGAAGGAATTTCTGAAATGGATGTGACTGGTAGTAATATTTATAAAAATGGAGATAAGGTTTTGGTGCAAAAAATAGCTGATTTTAATAACGAAGAAAGATTTTTTGTTATGGATTATGTTCGCTCCGGCAAATTGGCTTTGTTGGCATTTTTATTTGTGTTGATAATTGCTTTGATTGGCGGGAAAAAAGGTTGGCGCGCCATGCTTGGTTTGATAGTTAGTTTTTTTATAATTTTAAAATTTATTTTACCGCAAATTATCGGCGGTAGTAATCCTTTGATTATTAGTTTGTTTGGTTCGTTTTTTATTTTAGTGGCGATGATTTATATCACCGAAGGGATAAATAGAAAATCAAATTTAGGGTTAGCAAGTGTTTTTATCTCCTTGGTCGCAACATTATTTTTGTCTTGGCTTTTTGTTTCTTTGAGCAAATTAACCGGTTTGGCTAGTGAAGAAGCGATTTTTTTGATTGGAGCAGGGGAAAGAGCAATAGATTTTCGTGGACTTCTTTTGGCTGGAATGTTGATTGGTGCAGTTGGGGTGCTTGATGATGTGGTTATAGGACAAATTGAAGCCGTCAAGCAGATCAAAACAGCTAATCCGAATCTTCCTTTTCGACAAGTTTTCAAAATGGGATATCAAGTCGGCAACACCCATCTCGGAGCGATAGTAAATACTTTGTTTTTAACTTATGCGGGTGCTTCGTTACCATTGCTGATTTTGTTTACTTTGGGACAAAATGAAACTTTGACTTTTGTACAAGCGATAAACAATGAAATGGTGGCCACGGAAATCATCCGTACACTGACCGGTAGTATCGGAGTGGCACTTTCTATGCCTATAGCGACATTTTTGGGGGCAAAATACTTAAACTAGTTCATAAAGTCCATAAAGTTCATAAAGTCTATAAAGTCCGTAAAGCGAGAAGATGGAGAAATATTAAGATATTGGGATATTAGATATTTACTCCGGTGAAATCCTGCCAAAGGCAGGTTCGTCCGCCACGGCGGACAAAATTTCACGGGGTGAAAAAAACGGCTCACATTAGGTGGGCCGTTTGAATTTTAGAAGTAATTAATATTAATTACTTCTTTATTTTATGGACGGGGCAATTGCAGTTTGGGGGTTCATCCATGTCTTTTTCCGGATCACAGATACAAACCAGGTCGTTTCTTCTGAAAGGGAAATTATTTTTTTTTGTTTTCCCTTTCTTTTGTTCATTGCATTTACAATTTTCCTCACATTTTCCACCACATCCACAATCTTTGTCGCACATTTTTGTTTCCTCCAAAAAATTAATAATAAAGAACAATCATATTATGATAGTACAATTTTGGGTCTTTGTCAATAATTTTTCAATCTTTCAATCTTTTAATCTTTAAATATTTTAGGGTCACGCTGAGCGTCGGGCTTGACAAAATCGTCAAAATGTGCTATAATATGGTCACAAAATCCCGTAGTAGAAATACAGTCGAATTTCTTTACAACGGCCTAAGTTTTGTAAACTATTCACTTTATTTCTATCAATATGACAGGTACAATTAAAACCTTGATTGCTGATAAACATTTCGGTTTCATTACCCCAGAAGGTGATTCAAAAGATATTTTCTTTCATGAATCTGCTCTTAATGGTGTAAATTTCACCGATTTGAAAGCTGGCGATGCAGTTAGTTTTGATACAGAAGATTCTGAAAAGGGTCCTCGCGCTATCAATGTAACACTTGCTTAATTTCAGATTTGTTTAAAAACAATAAAAAAACCATTCGTAAGAGTGGTTTTTTGTATCTACTTGACTAATTTATCAAATTACGTTAAATTAATACGATTGGTTCTTTAACAATTTATTAAAAAGGAGAGTATTATGTCTAGTTTTAACAACGGTCTTCAAACTTGGGGTTTATGGCAGTATTTTCATCTGGGCGAGGGATTTAAATTTTCAACAACAGCCATAACATCGGAAATGGCTAAACACAGAGAACGGCTTTGTAGAGAATATTTTAAAAACACCGATAGGTTGATTGCTAGTGAAGAAACATCTAGGGAGATTATGGAAGTTATTGCTAAAAAGATTTCAAGTCAAACTGGTGAAAATTTTGCTAATTATGAAAGGTCAACAAACAAAATTGTTAGTTCTTTTGAAAAAGGCGTGGTGCAAATTTTATCAGGAATGTCTTTCTTGCGAGAAGATGTTAGTGATCTCCGGGAAGATATTAGTGAAGGCTTTGCAAATGTTACAGGAGCTATCAATGGTCTCAGGTCTGATTTCAATTGGTTTTCCAATAGAATTTTTTGGCATTTAAGTGATATCAAAAAAAGCATTCAAATGCCAATAAGTAACACCGCTTTAAATTACAGGGAACATGGAATTCATGCTTATCAAAACGGTTGGATTGAAGAGGCTTATAAGGATTTTATGAAAGTTTTAAATTATTATGAGTATGATTTTGTTACCCACCAGTATTTAGGGGATATTTATCTTTATCATTACAAAAACCTCAACAAAGCTCTGGAGCATTTTAGTAAAGCTGCGCGGTATTCTGCTACGAGAGATGCTAGTATGAAACAAAAAAAAATTAGTTCTTGGGCGGAAGTCCATGTTGGTTTGGTGCATTATTTAAACAATAATTTTATAGAAGCTGCCAAGGCGGCCTTCAGAGCGGTGGAAAAACACCCTAGTTCAGAGGCCCTCTATCAACTCGGGCATTATCTTGCTTTAACTCCCCAAAAATCAGAAATGCTCAAAGACATCATCAATACTTTTGAGGTAGCTATTCGACAAGACCCTGTTTATTTTTTTAAGATAGATGTCGATCAAAAGTTGTTTGAGAAAGATTTAAATTTTCTTCGAAATGAAATGAAGGCGTTAAAAAATTCTCTTTTTTCAGAAGAAAAAGAAAAAGCTTGGCAGAAAATAAAAGATGCCAAAAGTAAATTTAATTCAATAAACTGGTTTACTCAAAGCAATGAAGTAAAAAAGATGATTGTTGATCTAGAAGCAGAAGTCAAAGCAGCGGAAAAAATGTTTTTTGAGAGGCAAAGTTATTTGGATTTCCGTATAATTCAAGAAATGATTTAAAAAAGGAGGTTATACAATGAGCGAGTTTAAAAAACTTTCTGAAAAAATAAACGAGGCACAGCGTTTTTCTGAAGAAGAAAGAAGGAAAGAAGAAGAAAGAGTAAAAAAGGAAAGGGAAAGAAAAGAAGAGGAAGAAAGAAGGAAGGCGCAAGCAGAAAAGTACAAAAAAGAAGAAGAAGAAAGAATGAGAAAGAAAGAAGAGAGAGAAGAAGAAGAAAAAAAGAAAAGAGAATTTCAACGGAAAGAAGCGGCAGACGCAAGGTTTGCCAAAAGAGCCGCCTTTGTTTTCTTCGGTTTTGTTGGATTGGCTATAATTGTAGGTTCATGCAGTGCTATTCTGCGCGCTATGGGTTCTGACCCCTCCATCGGAGGAACCATTATTGGTATAATAATAGTTGTGACGTTTTTACTTGGAGCTAGATAAACAACAAGGGCGATATAAAAATCGTCCTTTTTTATTGAAAAATGTAAAATTGTGGTATAATACTCCTATGAAATACAACACAATAGTTATCGGTGGTGGACCGGCTGGTATGATATCAGCCGGGATAGCAGGACAAAGAGGTGTTCCTGTTCTTTTGATTGAAAAAAACCATAACCTCGGAGCAAAATTATTGATTACCGGCAAGGGGAGATGTAATATCACCAACCATACTTTGAAAGTTTCTGAACTAGTTAAGCAGTATGGGGTAAATGGTAAATTTCTTTTTTCTGCTTTTAATAAATTTGGCGTAGAGGATACCATGGCTTTTTTTGAAAATTATGGTGTAGGGGTAAAAGTAGAAAGAGGAAATAGAGTTTTTCCACAAAGTGATAGAGCTATCGATGTGTTAAATGCTTTGAAAAAGTTTCTAAAAGAATCCAAAGTAGAAATAAAAACCAAGGCGCAAGTTAAAGATATTGTCAAAAAAGGAAAGAAAATAGAAAAAATAATTTTATCCGATGGGCAAGAGTTGGTGGCTGATAATTTTATCATTGCCACAGGTGGTAAATCATACCCTATGACTGGTTCTACTGGAGATGGATATAGTTGGTTGCAAAAACTTGGTCATCATGTTGTCACACCCCGTCCAGCGTTGGTACCGATAATTGTCAAAGAAAAATGGATAAAAGAATTGGAAGGTTTGAGTTTAAAAAATGTAGAAATAGGTATTTATAAAAACAATAAAAAAATAAAGTCTGAATTTGGTGAAGCGATATTTACCGACAACGGGCTTAGCGGACCGATAATTTTGGATTTGAGCAAAACAGTAGGTGATTTGTTACCTGGAGATGTAAATTTGAAAATTGATTTTAAACCCGCACTTGATGATAAAAAATTGGACGATCGTTTACAAAAAGATTTCAAAGAATTTGGTGCTAAAATGTTTAGAAATTATCTCTCTGAACTTTGCCCTTCAAAATTAATCCCAATTATGGTAAAATTATCAGGAATTCAAGCGGATAAAAAAGTAAACACAATTTCGCGTGAAGAAAGAAAAAATTTACTCAAGTTATTAAAAAGCTTTACTCTGGAAATCAAAGCGCTGGATAGTTTCGATAAAGCTATTATTACTACCGGTGGGGTTGATCTCAGGGAAATAGATCCACAAACCATGCGTTCCAAAATTATTGAAAATCTGTATTTAGTCGGAGAAATTTTGGATATTGATGGTCCAACCGGAGGGTATAATTTGCAGGTTTGTTGGAGCACAGGCAATTTGGCGGGAAGCCAAATTGCTAATATTGAATATTAAATATTGAATATTTATCCGTCCGTAGCCCAGAGGGCGAAGGCGGATTAAAAATATCATCGGTTAATATCCAGTATTCAATATCCATTATCTTTATTTTTTTTAATTTTTAACTTATATCGTATGCTCGTGGCAATACTTTTGGTAATAG
>CAYRYH010000012.1:15130-20773 GCA_964428525.1 uncultured Gammaproteobacteria bacterium
GCTATTATTTTGGCGCGGTTAGCCGGGATGAGTGAAGCTCTTATCGGTCTCACAATCGTTGCTATCGGCACATCTCTGCCTGAGCTCGTGACTTCTGCTGTAGCTGCTTATCGCAAACAAGCTGATATCGCTGTGGGTAATATCGTCGGATCAAATATATTCAACATTTTTTGGATTTTGGGTCTTACCAGTATTATCAAACCACTTCCTTTCGGATCAGGAATGAACTTTGATATTTTGGCGGAAATTATCGTTACCCTGATATTATTTTTATTTTTATTTATTGGTACTAAAAAAAGATTGGATCGTTGGCAGGGTATAGCGTTTGTAGTGATGTATGTTGCGTATATCGCATTCTTGATTTATAGAGGGTAAACCAGAGAGATTCAAAAGATTGAAAAGATTTAAGAAATTAAAAAAATTTATTAATTTTTGCAATCTTTGCAATTTCTGCAATCTTTGTAATTTTTTAATCTAACGCTTATGTTTAAATTTCAACGCAACGAAGGGACTCTAGATAGAGTTATTCGTTTTCTAGTTTCAGTCGGAGTATTTTTTTGGGCTTATACTTCATTCACCGGATTTTGGTCTTGGATTTTATATATTGTTAGTGGTTTGATGTTATTTACTGCCATTTCCGGGTTCTGCAGTATTTATGTGCTTTTTGGCATCAACACCAACAAGAAAAAATAATTTATGAAATTATCTATTCGTAAAGGTTTTAGTTTCGGCTTAATTTCCGGGATTATTACAACTTTAGGTTTAATGGTAGGATTATATTCTAATGCACATTCAACTTCCGTTATTTTAGGTGGTATTTTGGTAATTGCCATTGCAGACGCGCTTTCAGATGCTTTGGGGATGCATATTTCTCAAGAAGTAGAAAAAAGTAATTCTACCAAAGAAATATGGGAATCAACTTTTGCCACTTTACTGGCAAAATTTTTTATAGCTTTAACGCTGGCTGTGCCTTTGTTATTGTTAAATTTAAATACTGCGGTTTTTGTTAGTGTTATTTGGGGGGTGTTTTTATTGATAATTTTTAATTATTACTTAGCCAAACAGAGAAAAGAAAAACCGTATAAAGTTATTTCAGAGCATCTCCTCATTGCTTTTTTTGTTATATTAATTACGTATTATATAGGAGATATTACAGGTAAATTTAGCGTAAATTAGCCATACAGCTTGACAAAAAGGTCAAAGTATGCTATAATTGTGTTTCTTTAATTTTCGTGAATACAAATAGTGTTCACGGACTCGAGCTTCGTAATGTGTCATTTAGTAGTGACCCTTTAAGTAGATATCGGGTCACTTTATTTTATATGATACAAAAAAACAATTCGGCAACCCGATTTGACAATCTTGGGTTAGCTAAAAAATTGCTAGAGATACTTGCTCAAAACAATTTTACCACACCTACACCTATCCAGCACCAATGTATTCCTCATGCTCTTTTGGGCAAGGATATTGTTGGTATAGCGCAAACCGGCACAGGTAAAACCTTGGCTTTTGGTTTGCCTATGATTCAACTTTTGACCAATACTTCTAATTTGGGTCTTATTTTATTACCAACTCGCGAATTAGCTTTGCAAGTTGAAGAAGTTTTGCAAAAAATCGGGAGGAATTTTGGTATTCGTACTACAGCGCTTATCGGTGGTTCTTCTCTTTATCAACAAGTTCAATCCTTACGACGCAACCCACACATCATCGTTGCTACTCCGGGACGTTTACTTGATCATTTGAATCAAAAAAATGTTTCTTTGAGAAATCTCAAAATCGCCGTGATTGATGAAGCAGACAGGATGTTTGATGTTGGGTTTATGCCACAGATAGTAGATATTTTGAAAAACGCACCGACAGACAGACAAACATTGATGTTTTCTGCCACTATGCCTCCGGCTGTAGCTGGTTTGGCTGCTCGCTATATGAAATTACCACTTCGCATAGAAGTAGCTCCAGCTGGCACACCAGCTACCAATGTAGAACAAGAGATTTTCATCACTCCCAAAGAGTTGAAGATGGCCTTGTTGGATAATATTTTGAAAAACACTCAAGGCACGGTTTTGATTTTTTCTCGCACCAAACATGGAGCCAAGAGGATTACATCCAACACTCGCGGTTTGGGTTATAAATCGGTAGAGATACATTCTGACCGCACTCAAGCACAACGCAGAGAAGCTTTGTTTGGTTTCAAAAATGGACGTTATCGTATCATGGTGGCTACAGATATCGCAGCTCGTGGTATTGATGTAGAAAACATTTCTTTGGTAGTAAATTATGATTTACCGGATAATTCCGATGATTATATCCATCGTATCGGTAGAACCGGTCGAGCTGGAAATATCGGAAAAGCTGTTTCTTTTGCTACCCCTGAACAACGTAGAGATATCAAGCAAATAGAGAGGTTAATCAAAAAGACAATTCCTATTTTAGCTTTACCGGTTTTGGATTATCGTCCAGGAACTGTGCCAACCAAAAAAGAGATGCTAGAACAAGTAACTCAAGAAAGATTTCCGCAAAATAGATCCAGGAGAGGTCCACAAAGAAAAAAATATGACATGTTCCGTTCCGATAACAATAATAACAATCGTCGACCGCCTCGCCGTAGATTTGGCAAAGTCTAAAAATTACAAAATCAAAAACCGTCAACCAGGCGGTTTTTTGTATTGAATAATCAGAGGAAATAGGGTAAAATAAATGAGTTATAATAAAAATTATGAATATAATAAATTTAGGTAAAAATAGTCCAAAAATCAAAGAATTGAAAAAACTGGAATTGAACAAATATCGTGTTCAATTAGGTTTATTTTTGGTTGAAAATCATAATACTTTTTTTGATGCGGTCAAAAGTGGTTTTTATCCACGAGAAATATATGTGACAGAGAGATTTTTGTCTGATAAACAAGGCGAACTGGAAAGGGTTTTGCAAAAAACAAAACAAAACATCCCAGTTTTCCAAATTAGTGAGATGATGAACAAACATTTTAGTTCACTGGAAACCCCGTCTGGTTTGGCTGCTGTTTACCCGCTACCGATGATGAACGAGAAAATCAAAGGCAGTGTTATTTATCTCAATGGATTGAATGATCCGGGCAATGTCGGCACGATTATCCGCTCGGCCGTGAGTTTCGGGATAGAAAATATCGTGGTAGATGAGAAATGTGCTGATCCGTTTGGCCCCAAAACAATTTCCGCAACCAAAGATGCGATTTTCAAAGCCAAAATTTTCAAGGATAAAAACAGAGAATTGATAAATCAACTACAAAAACAAACCACTATAGTTTGTGCAACTGTTTCACAAAACAATACTGATTTGTCCAAAGTTTTCAAAAAAACAGGGGATTATTGTATTGTTATCGGCAGTGAAGCCCACGGGATAGATAGTGAAATTTTGGCATTATCTCACGCTAATGTTTGTATCAAAACCAGTGATAAAATAGAATCGCTCAATGCCGCTTGTGCTGCCAGTATATTTTTATACGAATTTTTTAGAAGAAATTAAGACTCCACCCCAGCCCTCCTCTTAAATAAAAGGAGGGGGAAACTCCTCCCTCTGCCAGAGAGGGAGGTTGGGAGGGAGTGGGAGAAATCATCCTTTTTTAATAAAAAAATTAAGGGAGAGTCTAAAAAATAAAAAAACCGGCCCGTAAAAAGGGTCGGTTTTAATTTTCATGCACAGCTCCGCCTCCAGAGAGACGATATTTATCACTGCGACATGATGGATTTTTCTCATCATGTTTTTTGAAACCGCGGAAAGCAGCTATTTGCATGTTATCCGCTTTGACAGTGATTGTGGTGCCACAAACTTTACAGGTGAAAGTGTAATCATGAGCACCGTCTGCAAATTCATCCACAATATTTTTTTTCGGACAACTCATGATAACCTCCCGAAAGTATAGGAAAATTATTAAATAACTATCTTGAAAATAGCAAATAAAAGAGGTTTTGTCAATGAGATAAACAAGTATTGAATCTTTTAAATAAATGTGCTATCTTTCTTTTGGTTAGTTCCTTGAAAATAAACAACCTTTCTATTTGGAGGATATCATGAAAGTAAATTTAGTAGCAGTTTCGTCTGTCGCCCCGTTTGGGATGTCGGAGTTTGCCGGCAAAACTTGTTATCAAAATGAAATGCCAGAGTTCGTCAGTGATGAAGAAGAGGCAGAAAAGTTTGTTAGAGAAAAACTTTTTTTGACTTCTCACCACACCACACTGGAACACACCAATTTCACATTCTTTTTGGAAGGTATTCCCGTGAGTGATGTGACCCTGGGTCTTCATTTGGCTCATCCGTTTTACAATACGGACCAGAGGTCAGGGAGGTATTGTTCCAAAATGTTTAAAAATCCGGATTTCGGCGCTATCCGCGCCCACATTATTTCACTGTGGCCAGAACTTACCCCATTTCAGATTGAAAATGTCATCGGGTTCATCAAAACCGGGACAGAAATTTATTCAATTTATATGGAGAAAGCAGTTGAGGTTACCGCCAAGCTTCTTCGCAAAGAGAGACCTCATTTGAGTGAAAAAGCTATCGCAGAAAGAGCGCCAAAAATCGCTCAGGAACAACTTCGGTTGTTCATTTCCACGATTTTTCCAACTGGCCTAGTTCATACCATTGACCTCATTACTCTGGTTTCTATGTGGGAATCGGCTTGGTCGCCTGGTATGAGAAAAATGACCGATATGATGAGAGATCATGTGTTGGAAAGATTTCCCCAAACATCTTTCATGTTTGATGAAGACCGCCGTCGCAAAGACGATTGGGCTTGTGCTTTGGTAGAAATACCTCCAGACAATATGATTGCTTTTTCTCCCAAAGTTACTAATGTGAGATTAGACATCTCTCGTTTAGCAAAGTTGCCGAATGAAAATTTGATGCATCCGGTTGATAAGCTTCATTTTACTCCGGAGTTTATGGACAACAACACCAATGATGTTTTGTCGCGAGTTCAGATTTCTCTGGCCACTATGGGTCAGGACCAGCGTCACAGAACCGTCAAAAGGAGTGAGCCCGCTTTTACCGGGGAATTTTATCTTCCACCGATTTGTCAGATACTGGGACTTCATGAGATAGCCAGGAATTTTTTTAAGACATGGCTGGAAATGAGGGATTCTATTCCGGCAAGTCTGCTCGCTGCTATCGCTCCGTATGGTGCAGTAGTTACATACGAGAAAAAAGCAAATTTGAATGCTTTTTTTCACGAGATTGCCAAGCGTTTTTGTTGGCAGGCACAGGAAGAGATTTACAATGTTAATATCTTACTGAAAAGAATCATTGAGCTTCAATATTTGGATTCAGGTAATATTCTCAACAAGATGATCCCGCCTTGTTTTCACAGCGGTGTTTGTGGAGAATTCGCGAGATATTGCGGACGCGATATGAAACATTGCGAAAGCGATTTTCGGAAGGTTTGATATTTTATTTCAAGCGGAGTTCACCCTCCGCTTTTTTTATTCACCCCGTGAAATAATTTTTGTTTTAACAAAAATTGGCGCAAAGCGCCATTTCACAGGGGTAAACCCCGTGAAATTTCGTAATTTCGTTTTAATTTCGTACGTTCGTACGTAACTAATCTTGCAATCTTTTTAAATTTGTGTTATAATATTTTCAGACAATTTAATAATTAGTTTTATCAAGAG
>CAYRYH010000013.1:0-20352 GCA_964428525.1 uncultured Gammaproteobacteria bacterium
CTGTTGGCAATACCCCAAGTCAAAGCGGTTTTAATATCGTGATCATATTGTCGAGCTGCGAGATAGCCAGCGGAAAATGCGTCGCCAGCGCCAGTTTTGGCTACCACGTTTACAGGGTATGATTCCATTTTCCAAACATTATCTACATTTCCTGCGTAAGCACCTTTTTCTGCATCAGTTATCACCACCTCTTTGGTGCCAAGACTCAAAAGTTTATGGATGATAGTGGTAATACTTTTTTCTTTTTGCAAAGTAGTGTTTAAAATAACTTCTGCTTCTTGTAAGTTGATAATTAGTAAATCAGATTTTTTGATTGTTTCCAAAACACTGCTTAGAGAATTTTTTAATTGAAACGATCCTGGGTTATAAGCCAAGCGAACGGTTGGGTGTTTTTTGAGATGAGCAAAAAGATTTTTTTGCAGAATTTCAAAACCATCTGATAGGGAAGTGTAATAAATCCAATCAACAGCTGGGAAAGTTTCCGGCCAGGAATAATATTTTTTCTTGTGTGAAGATAAAATTGTTCGCTCACCTTTATAGTTGAGAACTATCGCAAAACGAGTTTCGTTTTTTGGATTTAATTTTGCAAGTTTTGTATCTACGCCGTATTTTTTGAGTTCATTAATTACTGTTTTACCATTAGCATCTTTGCCAAGATCAGTTAAAATAGTGGTGGAGAGACCTAGTTTGCTCGCACCGATAGCTGTGTTGACCGCATTTCCACCGATATTTTGGAAGCTTTCACTAACCGGCACTTTGGCTGCGTAATCCAAACAAAGACGGTAGGATTTAGTATCCAAAACTGATTCTAGTCCGGCTTCTTCCAAAACAACGTGATTGTCTACAACTGCGTCGCCGATAGTGATTAAGTTGAACATAAAAGAAAAATTTAAAGATTGAAAGATTTTTTAAATGACCAAACCCCAATGACCAATGACCAATCAAATCCCAAATCCTAATGTCCAAAATTTAATCATTTAAACATTGGTCATTCATTGGGCATTGGGAATTGGAAATTGGGATTTTGCTAAGTTGAGTTACGATTTTTGTTTATTATTTGAATTTTGAGTTGGGGCTCCGATTGGAGTGTGAATTCCGATGAGTATTTCTACAAACTCAACCATACTAGCGAGAAATAAACCACCCATGGCTAGAGAAAAAATAGCATTTCCAATCCAGAGAGCATAAACAAGTAAACAAAAAGAACCAATCGCGAGCACGATGTCTTGTTTTGTTTCGTGTCCTAAAAAAACGGCGTAAGTGATTAAGATAGCACCAAGGCCGGCTAACACATTGATGATGATGTCGAATAGAGGAAGAGGCATAAAATATAATATTAATTTCAAATTTTGATATTTGTCATTCCTGCGAAAGCAGGAATCCAGTGGCCAATATAATCTTCCTGGATCCCTGCTTTCGCAGGGATGACAGCCTTGTCATTGATTTGACATTGGATATTGGAAATTTGATATTTATTTGGTTTTATTAAGGTAATCTATCACCGCTAAGGTTGCCACCGTTCCTTGTCCTGCAGCGACAATGATTTGTTTATAAGGTGTATCAGTTACGTCGCCAGCGGCAAAAATCCCCGGTACATTGGTGTGACAATTTCTATCAACAATAATTTGCTTAGCTCTATCTTTTTCTACGATATCAATAAATTCTGAATTTGGCACCATGCCAACATGGATCATCGCGCCGTCAATTACCAATTCTTTTTCTTCTTTTTTATCATCGCGTAAATCGCGGTATTTCAAACCGGACAATCTATTTTCACCAATAAATTCAAAAGTATCAGCGTAGTGGATTATTTCTACGTTTGGTAATGATTTTACTTTTTCAATCAAAACATCATCGCCAGTAGGGAAGCCAAATTTTTTCTCTACTGTATCTGGTTCAATAGTCATCAGATGAACTTTTTGAGCAATACCACTCATCATTACGGCAGCTTCCAGAGCTGCATTACCGCCACCAAGCACAGCCACGGTTTTGTTTTTGAATAACGGACCATCACAAACAGTGCAGTAAGTAACACCTTTGTGAAAAAGAGTTTCCTCATTTTTTGCTCCTAAATGTCGTGGATGAATACCTGTCGCAATAAGCACGGTTTTGGCGGATTCGGTTCGTTCTTCACCTTTGCTGTTGCGAGCTTTTACACTAAAACCTACTTCTTCTTTTTGAATAGCAAAAACTTTCCACCCTTCTTCTATTTCTACACCATTGGCACGAACGTGAGCGGCAAAATTCTGTGCCAATTCATAACCGTAAATGTTTTTTATACCTAGCCAGTTACTAACTTCACCAGCATAAGCCACTTCACCACCAACGTCATGAGTGATAAGTTTGAAGTTAAGTTTTCTACGAGCTGCGTAAATCGCTGCACTGCAACCGGCAGCGGAACCACCAATAATAATAAGGTCTAACATAAAATAATTAAAATATTTAATACTGAATACTGAATATTAACCACCCCTCACCCCTCCTTAGAAAGGAGGGGAAAATATTCAATATTTAATATTCAATATCTTTTCAAACTGTTTTTTTATTTTTTTAATATCTTCAGCCAGCACCAATTTTTTCCCTATACAGAATTCTAATACTCCCGCTTTTTTCAAATCAACAATATTTTCTAGATTTATTCCACCATCAGCGGCGATCAAGATATTTTTATTTTTTGCAGTAAAAGATTTTATTTTTTTCAAAACCGGTTTTATCAATTTTTGTCCTTGTGTTCCAGGGTGTACGGTCATAAAAAGCACAGCATCAATCTCATCTAAATATTTTTTAGTTTTTTCTAATTTTGTTTCTGGGTTTAAAACTAAGCCCAATTGCCAGCCGTTTTTACGAACTAAATTATATATTTTATCAAAATTATTTTGTAGAGCTTCGGTGTGAACATAAACGCGAAAAATATTTTTTACTTTTTCCCATTTTTGTAATTCTTTTAACGGATTTTTTACCATTAGATGAAGTTCCAAGCTACAAGGTAATCGTAACCTATTTATTTCCAGTCTTTCTTTAAAAGTTTTGGTTTTGACAAAAAGACCGTCGCAAATATCTATTTGGACAAGAGGAAAAATATTTTTTACTTTATTTATTTGTTCTTTAAATTCAGAGAATTTTGGAACTAAAATTGCGGGAACGATTTGATTTTTCATAGGTTAGTTTTTGACTGTCATTCCCGCGCAGGCGGGAATCCAGTGGCAAAATTACTCTGGATCCCTGCCTTCGCAGGGATGACGCTAAAGCGTCACTTTTCTAATTCGGTGATTTTTTGATTACGGCGAATAAAACGTTCTTCGCCGGCAAATTCAGTATTCAAGAATGTTTTGATAATTGCAGCGGCATGGTCTTTGGTCAAAACTCGACCGGCTAAACACAAAACATTGGCATCATTATGTTTGCGACCAAGTTCAGTTCCAGAGATATTATAGCCGACGATAGCACGAATGCCATTTATTTTGTTAGCTGTAATACACATCCCGTGGCCACTACCACAAATAAGCACGCCTTTGTTACCTGTTTCTATCACTTTTTTGGCCAAAATTACAGCAAAATCAACAAAATCATCAGTTTCTTCATAGTTTTTGGCTCCTAAATCTTCAAATTCCATTTCTTGGTTTTTGAAAATTTGCTCCAATTCTTTTTTGAGTTTATGACCAGCATGGTCAGCGGCAATGTAAAACATATAATAAAAAGTCAAAAGTCAAAAGTTAAAAGTCAAAAGTAAGGTGTTCCGACGTAAAGTCGGAAAGATTTTTACTATACTATTATATAGGTTTTGAGCGAGTTTGGCAATTTACCCGGTATAAATGTTTACATATTATATCGGGTTGACAAAAAAATGGAAAATAGGTAAGATTAAATTGGTTTTAAAAGCGCTAAAACCCGTTATCAGCGGGGTTTCCAAAGTGGAAAAAGCAATTAGGAAAGAACTTCGTTTAAAACGAATAGTAGAATCCTACGGATAAGCCCGAAAAAGCTGTAAATTAAGTATAAAGTTAAGATGGTACCGCCTGTTATAAGGCTCTTAACACGTGATCCAACGTGTTTTTTGTTTTTTTAAATTGCAACTTAAGTAGTTTTTAGATAAGAGCAATTGATAAATATTGAATACTGGATATTGAATATTAGTGAGAAAATAAGACAATATTCAATATTTAATATTTAATATTTAATATTAATTTTAACACTATGCTTTACAACGCCAACGAAGAAGAAAATAAAATATTGGACTATTGGGATGAAAAAAAATGTTTTGAGAAATCTGTAGAAAAAAATCTTGAAAATAAACCGTATGCTTTTTATGACGGCCCTCCTTTTGCTACTGGTTTACCTCATTACGGTCATATCGTGGCTTCTCTGATGAAAGATATAGTGCCACGTTATTTTACGATGAATGGTTTTAGGGTAGAAAGAAAATGGGGTTGGGACTGTCATGGATTGCCTATTGAAAATATCGTAGAAAAAGATTTGAGTTTGGGCGGTCGTAAAGATATAGAAAATTACGGCATAGTTAAATTTAATGAAGGTTGTCGAGCTAGTGTGATGACCTATGCTCATGATTGGAAAAAAACTATTCGTCGCATGGGTCGTTGGATTGATATGGAAAATGATTACAAGACCATGGATGTAAATTATATGGAAAGTGTTTGGTGGGCTTTCAAAAGTTTGTGGGATAGAAATTTGATTTATAAAGGATATAAACCGATGCACGTTTGTCCTCGTTGTAGTACTCCTCTTTCAAACTTTGAAGTTACTCAAGGTTACAAAGATGTAAAAGATATTTCAGTCACTGTAAAATTTAAAGTTAAAAATCCAGAAAAATTAGGTTTAGAAAAATTGACTATTTTAGCTTGGACTACTACACCTTGGACATTACCGGGCAATGTTTTGTTGGCTTTGGGAGGAGAAATAAATTATGTAATCGCCAAAGTTGGAGAAGAAAATTATTTATTAGCCAAAGATAGAGTAGAAACAGTTTTGAAAAACGAACAGCATGAAATTGTGGGTGAATATATAGGTGATAAATTGATCGGTTTGGTATATGAACCACTTTTCCCTTATTTTGCCGATACACCAAATGCTTTTCGCACAGTAACCGCCATATTTGTGACTACGCTTGATGGTACTGGTGTGGTGCATATTGCCCCAGCTTTTGGGGAAGATGATTTTAATGTTGGAGAAAAAGAAAAAATTCCTTTAGTCCAACATGTAGATATGACAGGTAGGTTTATTGATAAAGTTAGTGATTTTATTGGGGTGGAAGTTAAACCAAAAGAAGACCCTCAACAAACTGATATAGAAATTATCAAATGGTTAGCTGGTCAAGGAAAATTGTTTAGTAAAGAAAAGATAGAACACAGTTATCCTCATTGTTGGCGTTGCGACACACCGCTTCTCAATTATGCTACTGGAAGTTGGTTTGTAAAAGTGACAGATATCAAAGATCAAATGTTAAAAAATAATAAAAAAGTAAACTGGGTTCCAGCTCATTTTAGAGATGGGCGTTTTGGAGATTGGTTGGAAGGAGCTCGTGATTGGGCCATTTCTCGTAATCGTTTTTGGGGCACACCATTGCCAGTTTGGGAAAATGAAGAAGGAGATTTTATTTGTGTCGGTTCCATAAAAGAATTAGAAGATTTATCCGGAGAAAAAATAGAGGATTTACACAAACACATAATTGATAAAATAGTTATCAAAAAAGATGGTAAAGAATATACAAAAATTCCTGAAGTTTTGGATTGTTGGTTTGAAAGTGGGAGCATGCCTTATGCGCAGATGCATTACCCTTTTGAAAATAAAGAAAAATTTGAAAGCTCTTTTCCTGCAGAGTTTGTAGCTGAAGGACAAGATCAAACTCGTGGTTGGTTTTATACCTCTCATATTTTGGCCACCGCCCTGACTTTTGGAGAAAATCCAGCTATTCCTGTCAAAAACAGCACCGCTTCTTTTAAAAATGTTGTAGTAAACGGTATTGTTTTGGCTGAAGATGGTAAAAAAATGAGTAAAAGTTTGAGAAATTATCCAGATCCGGAAATTATTATGAATAAATATGGAGCTGATGCGATACGTTATTATCTAGCTACTTCTCCGGTGATGGAAGCAGAATCTCTTTATTTTAGCGAAGAAGGCGTGCGAGAGGTTTATGGAAAGCTTGTAAACACTCTTTGGAATGTCTATGAATTTTATGAAATGTTTGCAAATGGAGCAAAACCTGAAAAAACAAAATCAAAAAATATTTTAGATAAATGGATTTTGGCTAAGCTTAATCTGTTGATTGAAGAAGTGACAAAAAACATGGAAAGCTATCGTTTGTCTCAAGCAGGCCGGCCTATTTTGGAATTTGTTACCGAGCTTTCACAGTGGTATGTACGAAGATCTCGTGATCGTTTCAAAGGAGCTGATGAAGAGGATAAAAAATCAGCTTTGGCTACCACTTATGAAGTTTTGGTGACTTTATCAAAAATATCAGCTCCGTTTACTCCTTTTATTGCGGAAAAATTATATCTGATTTTAGATGGCAAGAAAGAAAGTGTTCATTTGGAAGATTGGCCAAAAGCTGAAAAAATAGATAAAGATATTTTGGAAGAAATGGAAAAAGCTAGAAAAGTTGTAGAATTGGGATTGTCTTTGCGAGCTGAAAAAAATCTAAAAGTTAGACAGCCGTTAAATAAAGTGGTGATAAATGAAAAAATGGAAGAAGACCTCCTGAAAATTATTGCCGAAGAATTGAACGTAAAAGAAATTTTATTTGATAAAAAGTTTTCATTTTCAGAAAACATAAAAGAAAACGGCAGTTTGAGGGTTTGGCTAGATGTTGAAATTACAGAAGAACTCAAAAAAGAAGGCATTGTGCGCGAAATTGTCCGCACGGTTAATCAGATGCGTAAAGACCAAAAATTGACGGTCAATGATAAAATAGCTATATTTTTTGACACGCAAAGCGAATATTTAAAAAAGATAATTTTGGAAAATGAAGAAAAGCTCAAACAAAGCGTTTTGGCGGAAAAAATAGAATTACGAGAAACTTTGAGTAAAGAAATAGATATAGCTGGAGAAAAAATACAGTTTGCGATTGAAAAGATTGAAGGATAAAATTTGAGTAAAAACCCGTTTTGATGATATAATTAAAGCGGGTTTTTTATTTATAAAAAATATTTAATTTATGAAGTATTCAACGCAAATTTTAATGTTCATATTTTTTACGGTTATCGGCTTTGTTGGTTATATGACCTATCAGATTTTTATGAACGAGCAAGATATTGTACAAAGCAATATCGTGTTTAGTATCAATAATGATGCTTTGCAAAAAAACACTGTTGCTTTGCCAAAAATAAACTATGCAAATTTAACAGAAAAAGATATTTTAAGTTTATTGGTTGATGAAATAGTTGAACCGGACAAAGTAATGGAGAATTTATATTTGGCTAAAATTAAAACTAGCAAAAGCCAGATGGCTTTGATGAGCTTGCCAGGATGGAATGATTTATTGGCCAAAATTTTTGTGGAATATATGAACTGGGTTGGCAAAGATTCCAAAATGCAGAAATTTTCTGCGCAAATGGTTACAGATTTGTCTCCTTATTATGACGCAAAAAAATGTGATTTAAAAAAAGTGACTTTTGGCTATGCACCAAGATTGAAGGAAAAATTAAATTCTCCTCATCTGGGAATTACGGATAGTTACAAAATAATGTTTGGGGATGAAAAATATGTAAAAACTTTTGCTGGTGCCAAAAAATTAACTGATTTGAGTGATGGTGATGTTTATTGGATGGCGCATGAATTAACCCATTGTGAGCAGTACGCAGGCAATAGAAATAAATATGCTGTGCGATGGTTTAATGAATTGTTTAAATATGCAGCCAAAGGTTTTGTTGCTGATTTTTGGAATGCTATAGAAAAAGCCATTACTAAATTTGTGTTTACTGGAAAATGGGATTTTGGTAGTGTAATTTCCATGTTAGCCCCAGAGAAATTGGCTCAATATGACGATAATATGCCATTGGAAAAAGAAGCTTATGAAAAGGGGATGAAAGTGGTAGGGGAAGTGAGTAAAATTCGCGCCAGAGAACAGACAAAAATTGAGTTTAAACCAGCTTTGATAAATACCAGTACAATCAAAACATTTGTTCCGGTTAAAATTAATTTTTAATTAGTAGTTGTCTTTTTAAAAACCACTTTGTCTGTCAAGGTGGTTTTTTATTGACAAAACTTTATTTTTTGCTTAAAATAAGCAAATATTTATTATGAATTGGCAAGAATTAAAAGACAATCCAAAAATAAAAGAAATATACGATAAACGTTTGGCAATAATAAAAGCTACACGCGATTTTTTTTGGTCTTTGGATTTTATAGAAGCGGAAACTCCATTGGCGGTTAAAACAGCTTCGCAAGAGCCATATCTTAGCCCGATAAAAATAAAATATTTTCATCCACAAGGGCAAGATTTTGATTTTTATTTACATACTTCTCCGGAGTATGCTTTGAAAAAATTACTTTGTGCTGGCTATAAAAAAATTTTTGAAATTTGTAAATGTTTTCGTAATTATGAGGATTTTGGTGGAACGCATAATCCAGAATTTACTATGATAGAGTGGTATCGATCTCCAGGGAAACTGATGGATATCGTGGATGATTTAGAAAATTTATTTAAATATATTGGTCGAGTTTTGCAACAAGATTTTGTGTCTAGAAATGATAAAAATATTCCGATAAATATTGCTTGGGACAGAATGCAAATGAAAGAAATTTGGCAAAAATATTTAGGAGTTAATCTTGACGAATATTTGGATGAGGTTTCTTTGGCACAATTGGCCAAAGAGCGAGGATATGTAGTGGAAAAAGATGAAAAATACGAAGATTTGTTTTACAAAATATTTTTGAATGAAATAGAACCGAAATTGGGCTGGGAAAAGCCGGTTATTATCTATGATTATCCTGCACAAATGACTTCGTTGTCACAACTTTGTGAAGATAATAGGTATGCAGAACGTTTTGAATGTTATATTGCAGGTTTGGAGCTTTGTAATGCTTTTGGCGAATTGACGGATGCACAAAAACAGCAAGAAAATTTGGAAAAAGACAGAGATTTACGACAAGAACTTGGAAAAGAAACTTTCCCGATAGATGTTGAATTTATAAAGGCTTTGCAAAGTGGAATGAAGCCAGCTGGCGGAATTGCTTTGGGTTTGGATAGAGTAGTAATGCTTTTTACAGGTGCCAAAGATATTAATGATGTGATTTTTATGTCTGCTAAAGACCAAATACAATAGAATATGGAAAATTATTTACAAAATTTATCCTCCAAATCTCCGGCTGTGCGTAAGCAGTTTTTTGTTAATAAAAAAGATAGTAAAAAATACGGCAAAAACGATCCTTTTGCAGAATCAGAGAGTATGCCGGTGAAAAATTTAATCCATCGTTTTGATAATAGAGTTTTAATTTTGGTAAATAATATTTGTGCTAAAAATTGTTTATTTTGCATGCGGGAGAGAGAAAATGTAAAACCTCGTTATGCAATAGGCGAAAAAGAAATAGGGGAAATAAAAAAATACTTATTAAAAAATAAAGAAATTAAAGAGCTTATTTTTTCTGGCGGAGATCCTTTGATGACCCCTTTTGTTTTAAAAAAATGTTTTTTAGTTTTAGCTGATTTACCACAAATAAAAATTGTTCGTCTTGGCACTAGAGTGCCGATAATTAATCCGTTTTTGATAGATAATAAGATTGTAAATATTTTAAAAACAGTTAAAAATAAACCTCTTTTTTTGATGTTGCATGTCAATCACCCTGATGAGCTTACCAAAGAAACTTTACTGGCGTTAAAAAAAATACAAACTGGCGTAACTATGATTTTGAGTCAAACTGTTTTTTTGAAAAGGATAAATGATAACATGGAAGTTTTGAAAGAATTATTTGAAAAATTGGTTGAAAACGGGATAAAGCCTTATTATCTTTTTCATTGTGATCCGGTAGAAAATGCAAAAATATTTACTGTAGATTTTAAAAAAGAAATTAGAATTTACAGCCAATTGAGAAAAGTTTTGACTGGATTGGCTTATCCAATTTTTACAGTAGAAGCGGAAAAAAGCTTTGGTAAAATTCCAGTACCAACAGATTTTTGGAATTTTGAGCAAAATAAGTTCAAAGATTTTTTAGGGAAGAAATTTAAAATTTAATTGGGCTCGTCCCGATTTTTTATCGGGATGTAATTTCACTGGGTAAATAAAAAAAAGAAGCGTCCCGAGGGGCGCTTTTGATATTAAAAAAGAGGTTTAATAATTTGTACTTTCTTTGGAAAACCGATTTTGCTTACCAGCTGACAGGACGGGATGACTAGGTCCTGATATTACAGTTTTTTCAAGGCTTTTTTGCATTTCTTCTTCGTTTTCTTTTTCTTCACATCTTTTTTCTTCTTGAGAAAAAGTATCTTCCAGATTTCTCCGATAATATTCCTCAAGAGTTATATTTTCTTGTTTACAAATAGCGGCAACTTGGGCCGCAGAAAGTCCTTTTTTTCCCTTCATTTTCCATCTCCATTCAAATTAGTGGATAATCTTATCTTTCATATAATTCCAACTTGCAGCAGCTTTTCTTCTAAATTCTTCTTTGATCTTTATAAAAGCTTTGGCAATGTTAGAATCTATCCGAAAACTGTCTTCTTTTGACAAATGTGTTACACGACCTTCTTTTTCCATTTTTTCAATAACTTTGTGTACTCGGCCTTTAAAACAACCCATTTTTTACCTCTTCTTTAAATTTTTAATGAACGTTGCCGTGTAATGTAGCTTGTTTTTGTTTTTTTGTCAAGGTGCTAAAAAGTGATTTTAGGTTGACTTTTTAGCTTTAAAAAGCTAAAATTTATATACTTAATACCCCATAAAATCCGTTTAAAACGGATCATGGGGCAAGCTTGATACATATACATATGATGACTATTCAACAAATCTTTGAAACAGCTCTGAAAATGGCTATTTCAGCCGATCCGCGAGGGGAAAATGGGGTAAAACAATATCTTGGTCGTGTCAAAAAAGAATACGAAGACCTCAAACCGGCAGATAAAAAATATTTTGATACGGAGCGTCTTTTCAATCCTTATGCTGATAGCCGGCTTCATTTGGGTAATCCAAAAAAACCGGTAAAAAGAATTTTAGCTGGAATAGATATCGGATCAGCGGAAATTCTGTTAGCTTCTCAACTCAATGAACGAGGTAAAAAAATAGATTTAGTTTTGGCGCACCATCCAATAGGTAAGGGTTTGGCGGATTTGCACAGTGTGATGGATATGACAGTGGAAGTTTATGAAAATCTTGGTATTCCAGTGCATATGGCTGAACAAATTACCGAAGAGAGGATAAAAGAAGTTGGGCGTAGTGTCCATCCGGCTAATCATTTTCAAGTCATTGATATGGCTAAACTTTTGAATATTGATTTGATGAATACACATACCATAACAGATAATTTAGTTAGTGAGTATGTAGAAAAATTCTTGAAAAAGAAAAAACCAGAAACTATTGGAGAAATGATGAAATGTTTACTAGAAATTCCAGAATATCATGAAGCCAAAAAAGTTGGAGCTGGTCCAAAAATTTTTGCCGGTAGTCCAAAACATAGAGTAGGTAAATTTTTGATGGAAATGACTGGTGGAACAAACCCTTCAAACAAAGTTTATGAGAGTTTAAGCAAAGCAGGTATCAGTACAATTGTCGGAATGCATATGAAAGATGATGCAATGGGTAAAGCCAAAGAACAACATATGAATGTGGTGGTAGCTGGACATATTTCTTCAGATTCTTTAGGGATGAATTTATTATTAGATGAATTAGAAAAAAAAGGTGTGGAAGTTTTGACTTGTGGAGGATTGATTAGGGTTAAACGTAATAAAAAATAATTTGTAGCAAGTAGTATGTAGTATGTATTATGTAGTCTCTTCGATGCATAATTCATAATACATACTACATAATACACACATATGATTTCTTTAATCAAAGGCAAAGTGATAGAAAATAATGGTGAGAAAATAACCGTTTTAACTGCCGGCGGTGTTGGTTATGAGATTTTTGTGAATACCAACGGTGCTAGTTTTTTTAAAGTTGGGATGGAAACCGAAATTTTGACTTATTTGGCAGTTCGAGAAACAGCTATGGATTTATTTGGTTTCAAAAATAAAGAAGAAAAAAGTTTATTTGAAAAATTTTTATCAGTTTCTGGAGTTGGCCCAAAAACGGCATTGCATATTTTGTCTCTTGGCAGTGTAAATGAAATAAGTTCGGCTATTGCCAGGGCTGATGTGACTTACCTGATCAAAGTTTCTGGTATGGGTAAAAAAACCGCAGAAAGATTGATAGTAGAGCTCAAAAATAAAATTGGTGCAACTAAAGATTTGGTTTTGGGTGAAAATTTTGGCAGTGAAGCGGGGGATGTGATAGAAGGTTTGATAGCTTTGGGATATAATGCTAGTTTGGCTAGAGATACAGTGCAAAAAATACAAGGAACTGGTAAAACAAGTGAACAATTGATGAAAGAAGCGTTGAAAATGTTGGGAAAAAGATAAATTACGTACGAACTTACGAAAGTAATACGAAATTACGAAACGAAAAAATTCTCCGTTTAATACGGAGAATTTTTAATATTTAATATCCAATATTCAATATTTATTTCATTTTTTCTCGCAACATTTTCTCCGCCACTACTGGATCAGCACTACCTTCGGAAGATTTCATCACCATACCAAGTAAAAATTTGATTATTGGTTCTTTGCCGGACTTGAATTGTTCTACTTGAGCTGGATAATTTTTGATAACTTCCAAAATTATTTCTTCCAATTTATTTTCATCACTGACTTGGCCGTAACCTTTTTCTTCCATGATATGCGTCGGATCAATATCAGTATTGGCATCGAGCATCTCGGCGAGAATTTTTTGAGCATTAGTTGAATTTACTTTTTTGGCGTAAATAAGAGCGATAAGTTCAGCAAAATTTTCTGCGCTAAGCTTTAGTATCCTAATATCTATTTTTCTTTCAGCCATCGCACCCATAAGTTTGGTGGTAAGCCATCCGCCGGCAAGCCTGGCCAATTCTTTTTTCTTGTAAATACTATCGGTACTTTTTATTTCCGGTATTGAATCTACCCATTCTTGTAATTCAGTCATCACGTTTTCAGCATAACCACTCCAATTTTTATTTTGTACAAGCAGTTCAGCATCTGCATAAGAAAATCCGTATTCATCAAAAAATCTAGCACGACGAGCATTGGGAAGTTCTGGAACGGTGACATCGGGGCAAAGTTTGAGCGGTTCAAAAACCGGAATATCCGGTTCGGGGAAATAGCGATAATCAGCGGAAGTTTCTTTGGTGCGCTGAACATAACTTTCTCCTTTTTCATCATTCCAACCACGAGTTTCTGGTAATTGTGTTTCGCCTTTTTGCAAAGCATCAGTTTGTCTTTTGATTTCGTATTCAATAGCTTTTTCTATTGCGCGAAAAGAATTGATATTTTTTAATTCAACTTTGTGGTTGAGAGTATAGCCCTCAAGCGGTTTGATATTTGGTCCTTCGATAACAAATTTACCTTCTTCTTGGACGGA
The DNA here is from genome assembly GCA_964428525.1 of uncultured Gammaproteobacteria bacterium. Taxonomy (GTDB): domain Bacteria; phylum Patescibacteriota; class Patescibacteriia; order Magasanikbacterales; family GWA2-37-8; genus JAKLGL01. Next base: position 13,593 of record CAYRYH010000013.1, read on the forward strand.
AACATTGGCTTCACAGCGCATGTGTCCTTTTTCCATATCCGCGCTGGAAACATCCAGATAACGAAAAATATTTTGTAATTCTTGACAATAAGCCTTAGCTTCAACGGATGTTTGTATGTTTGGATTGGTAACTATTTCTACCAGTGGCACGCCAGCACGATTGAAATCCACCAAGGTATTTCCGTTTTTATCATGAAGTAATTTAGCGGTGTCTTCTTCTAGGTGCACTCTGGTGATACCAATTCTCGCGGTCGGACGGTCGTTTTTGGTATTAATAAATTGTAAATCGATAAATCCGTTTTCACCAATTGGTTGGTCAAATTGAGAAATTTGGTAGCCTTTTGGTAGATCTGGATAAAAATAATGTTTACGGTCAAATTTGGATTTCTCAGCTATTTTACAATTGAGAGCTTTGGCAATTTTGATACCACTGCGCAGAGCTTCAATATTTGGTACAGGTAAAGTTCCCGGATGTGCTAAGCACACCTCACAAATATTGGTATTGGGAGCGTCTTTGTCTGGATTATTGGCGCAAGAACAAAACATTTTACTCTTGGTGTTGAGCTCAACGTGGATTTCAAGGCCGATAATAGGTATTAATTTGACCATATCATTTAATCTGATAATTTGACTTTTTTAATTAAAAAATACTAAATATTGAATACTGAATATTGTTTTTACAAACAAACCAATACTTAATATTTAGTATTTAATATTCAATATTTAATCTTTATTTTATTTCTGTCGGAGGTAACAAAGTTTCTTCCGCTGGATTTTCTTTGGCGCTAAAATATAGATAAATCATCGGGAGAGCTGAAAGAGGGGTAAAAATAGCGGAAATAATATTTATAAATAAAGATTTGGAAAATAGATAAATCAGGGAATTATTATCCAAAATAACAGATAAAGGCAGTATTAAAATATTTTGAATTATTAAAAATATTATTCCGTAAAAAATAGCAGGAACTAAAATAAGCCACAAGGTTTTCCACCAACGTCCAGACACCAATTGTTTACTTTTTTTCAAAGCAGAGACACCGCTAGTTTCTTCAAAAATTACAATATAGAAAACGTAAGTAAGCCAAACGGCAAAGATAAGAGCTGGTATAATGAGTAAAAATAAACCAGCAACTACAGCCAAAAACATCAAACAATAGCTCAAAACAACAGGCCAAATATATTTACTATTTTGAGAAAGAGAGTTTTTGAAATCAATTACTTCTTTTTTTGTTATTACATTATATAAATTTTTTGTTAAAGCAATAGATATCCAAAGAGTAAAAACTATTACAGCCACACTAACGGCAGCGGTAAAGATGTTATTTATAAACAGTAAATTTGCTTTGGAAATGAGCTCTTCTATTTTCATGCTAACAATTCCGACCAACACCAAAATAGTAGAAGAAATAAAAGTAGCTATCATGTAAGGGATAAATTTTTTCCAACTTTGGGAATATGTTTCCCAGCTTTTTTTTATAATTTCTGTGGCGGTAATCAACATACGATAGTTGTTTAAGAAATTTAAGAGATTAAAAGAAATTTAAGAGATTAATATTGTTGTGATAATCTTTTAAATCATTGAATCTTTTAAATCATTTTTAATAATACTGGCCAATAAATCTTTGGCCTTTTGCTTTATTATATCAATTTCTCCCATTGTGGACAAGTAAATGATTTTTGTTCCGGCTTGAGTGAAGATTTCTTGGTATCCCGGAGACATGAAAGTGGCAGCGGTCTTTTTTTGAAAATCCAGGTTTTCAAAGATGACGTTGTCTTTTTTGTCGCCACGAGCATCCAGTCGGCGCATAGCTTCTTCTGGTTCGGTGGTCAAAAGGATGAGGTAATCAGGGCGATTTTTGAGAGCTAGGGCGTTTCCTGGCATAGCCAATAGTTTTTCAAAGGTCAATTCCGGGGTTTGGGCGTTTTGATAAGCCAAAGATGTAGAAAAACCTCTATCTTGAATGATAAATTTATCTTGAGCCAAAAGCGGTAAAATGATTTTTTTATAAAGCACTAGACGATCTAGAGAATAAGCTTGAGCCACAGCTTCGGGGGAGTAGTCTGTGCCAGTTCTGATAAGCTCTTCGCGAATTACCTGACCGATACCAGCATAAGTTGGTTCGGCAGTAAAAACAAAGTCATAAGAGCGAAGTTCATTTATTTCAGGATATTGTTTGTTTTGTTCCCAATAATCTTTTAGGTCAAAAATAGGGTTGCCAAGGGAAGTGATATATTCTTTCCAAGCGTTGATGACGGTTCCTTTACCACCGCCGTCTATTGCGTCGAGCATTATGAACATAAAGTAAGTTTATAAAGTTTATAAAGTTGAAAGTTATAAAGTTTGTGATTTGTCATTCTGAGCGAAGCGAAGAATCTCTTATCGTTAAACTTATTTCTCAAAACATTGTTTAAGGGATCCTTCACTACACTCAGGATGACACTTTGTGTCATTTTTAATGAATTTTCAATTTGGTTTTTTTGGCATGAAATTAAATTCAGGGTTAAACATGGTGGAAGCCCAAGAAGAAGAACCTTGTTCCATATTAACACGAATGTATTTGGCTAAGAGCGGATGGATTTCATTTAATTTTTGCCAACAAGCTTGAGCGATGCGACGATAGGAAATGTGTCCTTTGAGCCCACTTCTCAAAGCGATAAAATGGTGTAATTCTCGTAAATTCCAAGTGAATAAAGTTCTTTTACGGAAGCCCAAAGGAACAATATATTGAGCTTCATCAGGGAAAATAGGATAAATTTTTTGATAAAGACGGGCGGCTTTTTCCATTATGGTGCGATATTTTTCCTCTAACCCTGCTTCAATGATTTCTTCCGGAGTTTCATAACCGTGAATTACTGTAACTGCTTGATTGGTTTGGGTGCACATACGATGACGCTGAACATCGCGGAAAGCTCCATAATCCATCAAAATATCAAAAGTATAATAAATATGCTCTAATTCTCGCAAAGGAGCATCGTAAGAGGCACGTCTTTTTAAAGACTCATCAACGATGTTTTCTTTTTCAGTCTGACTCATTGTTTCGACTTTCTTTAAAATTTGGCTATAAGGTAATTGAGAAAAAGGATAGAGTAATGCAGCGACCAGTTTATTTTCAGCATTATGATCATAATCTATAATTTGTACCGGATTAGAAGGTTCTGGGTTTTCCACCAGGACTTGATTGGTAATTTTTTTTAATTCTAAAGAGGTTTCTTTGATAAAAGCATTTTCATTTGCAAATTGAATCAAAGTCGGAGTTATTTTTAGTGATTCTTTTTTTATTGCACTACCAATATCATTGGCTTCTTCTAAAGGGTGAGAAAGAAGTTTTACAATGGCGTGTTCCCAAGTTCTGGCATTGGCAGTCATGCCTAGGTTGGTCAGGGTAGCAGTGGGAAGTAAATAGCGAGTATTGTCGCAAACGCGAGCTTTAATTGTGGCGGCGTAACCTTTTTCCGATTCGTTTTCTTTGCGAGGATATTTTTTTAAAATAAATTCTTTCATTGGTTCATGCATTTCAGTGTAAGTATCATAAATTTCGTTCATGGTTTCTTCATATTCTTTGGCCAAAACGGAATTCATTATTTTTGCTGGTTTATAATATTTTGTTCTATCAAAAATTTGATAACGAGTTGATTTTTCGGTAAAGGAAGCCAAGCGGTTATCTTCAATAATTTTTGTTCCCAAAATAGAAATATTTTCTATAGCTAAATGCAGATTGGCGTGTTCAGCAACACTACTATGTCCATAACCCACAACCCATTTTTCATGGAAATCAGCGGATTTTTCTTCGGTAAGTTCGGCAGCAATATCAGCAAAAGATTCCGGCGAGCGGGAACATTTGGCAAAAGCTACGGCGACTACCTCAGGTTTGAGATGATCAAGAGAATAAACTGATAATTTATTTTTGTTTTCTTCAGGCATATTTCTATAAATTATTAATTATTTTTTTATTTTCGTAATTACGTATAGTTTTGTATTTCGTATCCAGTTATTTCCCTGTAGAACCGAACCCACCAGTTCCTCGAGCGCTATCTGAAAGTTCGGTAGTTTCTACTAATTCAGCGATAATAATCGGATAGATAATTATTTGAGCAATCTTATTTCCGGTTTTTATTTCATAAGGCTCTTGTCCCAGATTTATCAATTGAGCATTGTATTCACCGCGATAACCTGCATCATATACTCCACCCATAGTATGGATACCGCCATTTTTTGGCAAACTACTTTTGTCTTTGATGATAGCCGCATATCCATTTTCAAATTCCATAGCAAATCCTAAATTGAAAATATGTCGTTCTCCTGGCTGGAGAATGTAATCTTCTAGAGAATAAACATCCATACCCACATCACCAGGATGAGCATAAGTTGGTAATGTTGCGTTAGAATTTAACTTTTTTATTTTAATTTGCATATTTTTCTATCAAAGAATCTAATTGTTGTTGTAATTGTTCCATAGTTCCATTGTTATCAATTTTTTCTGTTGCGTGAGGGGTTACTTCCAGAATGCTAAGTTCAGTAGAACGTTGGTGATCGGCTAGAAATTGTTCGTAAGTTTTGTTTTTATCATCCACATTTTCACTTCTTTGTACCAAGCGTTCATAACGGACAGTTGGCTCAGCAAAAATTTCTACCAAAATAAAATTTGGTAGTTTTGTCAGATGTTCAATATCAGCCAGACGACGAACTCCGTCTACTACGGTAATATCGGATTCTGAATTTTTTGCATCTTCGGAAATTGCTTTGGCTAAAATATTTTCTCCAAAAGTTGTTCGTAACATTTCTGATAATCGAATCAAATTATCTCTGCTATGTTCTGTATAAATACGGCTTAAAATATCTCGCAAAATAGAAGAGAAGCGACAATTTTTTGCTTTGTATTTTTCTTCTAAATATTTTGTTGCTGTGCCTTTGCCACTTGAAAGTAAACCTGTAAAACCGATGATTATTTTAGACATAAGGTTGAGATTGCAAGATTGAAAGATTACAAGATTGCAAGATTTTATACGGTTCGTATAATCTTTAAATCTTTGAATCTTTAAATTATTTAAATCGTTTGTTGGCTTTTATATTCCCTATACTTCACTCCGGCTAAATCAAACATTTTGCGAGAGGCGATACAAGCGGGTGTGTCGTGGTATTTATCACTTTCAAAAATTACTTCGCGTATACCGTTTTGGATAATGGTTTTAGCACATTCATTACAAGGAAAAAGGGTACAATAAAGTTTGCAACCTCGAACCGGTCCGTTGGAATTGTAAACAGCGTTTTCCTCGGCGTGGCAAACATAGGCATATTTGGTGTTTTGCAACTCTCCATCTCTATCCCAAGGCAATTTATCACTATCTATGCCACGTGGAAAGCCGTTGTAACCTAGTCCCATCACTACGTTGTCGGCAGTTACTACGACCGCTCCAGCTTGAGTATTGGGGTCTTTACTACGCTCTGCTATCACATTGGCCATGCGCATGAAACATTCGTCCCAAGAAATGGCGTTTTCGCGAGGTTTTTGCATAAAAGATAGGGTTAGATTAATGATTTTTGGTATATCAAATTTATCAAATTTTGGGGGTATTGGCAAGTCTGTAAAATTGCAAGATTCAAAGATTTAAAGATTACAAGATTGTGTAAAAAAATTGAAAATTAATTAAAAATTCACCCCTGTGAAATATCGCCGAAGGCGATCCTGTCTTTGACAGGACTTCACGGGGTAAAAAATTAAAAATTAAAAATTGACACAAAGTGTCATCCCCGCGAAGGCGGGGATCCAGGATAAATTGGCCACTGGATTCCCGCTCGGAGGCGGGAATGACAGACAAAAAGTCCGCTCTTTCGAACGGACTTTTTAAAAATTTTATTACGCTTGTACCTTTATCGCCGGTCCCATCGTTGCATTAATAGTCAAATTTTTGATATAGGTTCCTTTGGCAGAAGTAGGTTTAGCTTTTTTGAGTGCATCCATGAAAGCTTCAAAGTTTTCTTTCAATTTAGCTTCGTCAAAACTGATTTTACCGATAGCTTGATGAACATTAGAGCCGTCGTCGTTTTTGAAAGTGATTTTACCTTTTTTCAATTCCTCAATCATTTTTTTGATATTTGGTCCGACAGTTTCAGTTTTTGGATTTGGCATTAAGCCTTTTGGACCAAGAACTTTTGCGGCCAAAGCCATTTTAGCCATCATATCTGGAGTAGTAACGGCCACATCAAATTCAACTTTACCTGTATCTTTGATTTTTTTGATATCTTCTTCACCGTAGATGAAATCAGCACCTGCTTCTTTGACTTCTTTTTCTTTTTCAGCAGAAACGAAAGCAGCTACTTTTTTGCTTTTGCCAGTACCGTGAGGTAGTACGACGGTAGAGCGGATTTGTTGTTCGCCTTTTTTTGGATCAATACCAAGTTGAGCGTGGATTTCCACACTAGCGTCAAACTTCACACTAGAAGTTTCTTTGACGAGTTTGATAGCTTCTTCTACGGAGTAAACCTTGGTTTGGTCTACTTTGGCGCGAAGAGCTTCGATTCTTTTTCCCATATATATTTACTTACGAACTTACGAAAGATTACGAAATTACGAAATCTTGCGAAAGGTTAGTGGTAATAACTCCCGAGGATTGGCCCCAGGATCCCACCGTTTGTTAGTTTGCCCCGTGGTCCGCGATAGCGGATTTTACGGGGTGAGGAAATATTAGCAAGGAATGGGGGATTTGTCAAGAATTGGATATTGGATATTGAATACTGAATATTAAAAAACAGGGGTGAAAG
>CAYRYH010000014.1:0-13061 GCA_964428525.1 uncultured Gammaproteobacteria bacterium
TCCTTCCAGATTCAACCGCAAAAGCGATTCAGTATTACTCGCCCGAACATTAAACCAAAAATCAGGGTATTCAAAAGTCAAACCATCCAAATCCGAAATTTTTGCATCTGCAAATTTTTCTTTTAATTTTTCCAAAACTGCATTTTTATCTGCTACTTTGAAATTTATTTCTCCAGAGTGAAAATATTTTTTCAGCGGTTTCACATAATCAGCCAAAGTAATATTTTTTTCTGAGAGTTTTTGCAATAATTTCAAAGTCACCACCATCGGAGCTTCAAAAACACCGTAAGGAAATTTGACGAAAAAATGTCCAGAGGATTCACCGCCAAAAATTGCTCCGGTTTCAAGCATCTGTTTTTTGATAAGTGAATGCCCAACCCGTGTCACACTTGGCACTCCCCCGTTTTGTTCAATCATATCACGAGTTATTTTTCCCGGACGAATATCGTAACAAATCGTTGCGCCTGGGTTATCGCGTAAAAATAATTCCGCCATTATACCTCGCAAAATAGCTGGCTCTACCAATTCGCCGGCATTATCAACAAAAAATATCCTATCACCATCACCATCGGTCGCAATACCTAAATCCGCATTTTCTGCCAAAACACGCTTTTTCAAATCTGCAATGTTTTCGTCTTTGTACGGATCAGCTTCATGAGCTGGAAATGTACCGTCCAAATCAAAATTCATTTTTATCAATTCTATTTGTGGTAAATCTTTGAATAATTCTTCCAAATATTGCGCCCCCATAGCATTAGCCGTATCCACTACTATTTTCATTGGTTTTATTTTTTTCAAATCCGCAAATTTTTCTTCTTCTTTTGTTTGAGCAAACAATATTTCTTCTTTCAAAATCACATTGCCTTTATTTTCTGCAATCAAAAATTCATTTTGTTCTACTATTGTTTGTAGTTCTTCCATGCCATTTCCTTGGCCAAACGGTTTAGCACCTTCACGTACGAGTTTTATCCCATTGTATTGAGCTGGATTGTGCGAAGCGGAAACCATCAATCCACCATCATAACCAAAATAAGCAACAGCAAAATAAAAAGTTGGAGTGGAAACCAAACCAACATCTATTACCCTAACCCCGCTTTGAATCAACCCTTCAATTACTTGTTTTTTTAAGCTTGGCGAAGATATTCTCATATCAGCACCTACCGCAATAGTAATTTGCTCTTTATTTAGCTCTTTTTTGCGCATTACAGCAAATGCTTGAGCGATTTTTTTGGCTAATTCTTCATTTAGTTCATCTGGATAAATTCCACGGATGTCGTAAGCTTTATATATCATATTAAAAAGATTTAAGAGATTAAAAAAATTTAAAAAATTACCACGATTATTTATAATTTATTAAATATTTTGAATTTCTTAAATAACTAATAAAAAGCTTGCTTTTCTGATAGAAAAATTATATAATAACCCCGAGAATTAAGCAAATTTCTTATTTTTGATTTTATGCAAAAAATATTTACTCTTTGTATTGTTCATGATGAAGGCCGTGTTCTTTTGGGGATGAAAAAAAGAGGTTTTGGTATGGATAAATGGAACGGTTTTGGAGGTAAAGTTCAGGAAGGAGAAACTATAGAGCAAGCGGCTATCCGAGAATTACAAGAGGAAGCCAATATCACTCCGACAAAAATAGAAAAAGTAGGAAAATTGAATTTTAAATTTCTAGACACCGGAAAAGAAATGGATGTGACGGTTTTTTCCGTAACTGATTTTGACGGTATCCCAAGTGAAACCGAAGAGATGAGACCTCATTGGTTTCTCAAAAGCGAAATTCCTTATGACAAGATGTGGGCTGATGATAGATATTGGTTACCGCTACTTTTTGCCGGTAAAAAATTTAACGGCAATTTTGATTACACAGATTACAACATCATGCTTAGTCATGAAGTGGAAGAAATAATTTAAACATCCGCGAAGCGGATACAATAATTTTGACTTTTGAATTTTGACTTTTGAATTTATTTTTAATATGCATCTCTCCGAACGTTTTAGCAATCATCTCAAAAATGTTTTGGTAAAAGCTATTCAGCTAGCTACAGAATTAAAACATCCGGAAGTAGCACCTCTGCATCTTTTGTTTACTCTTTTGAAAGAAAAAGGTTCTTTGGCTCATGAAATTTTGAGCCGAATCAAAATAAAAGATGACTTTTTGGAAAATGCTCTTTTGAAAATAGAGTCCACTGACAAAACAGGTCCCATAAAACTTTCAAAAGATAATGTCTCCCAAGTTCAACTAGCACCCCTATCTCCTTTGTCCAAAACCATCTTAGAAAAAGCTTTTTTGGTTGCTTCGGAAAATAATCATAATTTTTTGGGAACTGAACACTTACTTTTGGCGATGTTGCAAATAAAAGATGAGAGTATTTGGGACATATTACAACATTATAAAATAAAACCCGAAGAAATAGAATCTCAACTCAAAAATATAATTACTGGCACTTCTCAATTCCCACAAATAGATGACATTTCCGAAGCGATGAATAAAATTTCAGAAAATTTTGAAAATGAAACACCACCTATGTCTGAATTTATGGCAAAAAAACCAAAAAATATAACTGGAAAAAACAAAGAATCGGCTTTGGAGTTTTTTGCTACCGATTTAACCAATCCTGAAATTCAAAAAAATATTGACCCGGTTATCGGACGGGAGTCAGAAATCGAACGTTTGATCCAAATTATTTGTCGACGTACCAAAAATAACCCGATTTTACTTGGCGATCCTGGAGTTGGTAAAACTGCTATCGTTGAAGGTTTGGCCAAAAAAATAACAGAGGGTGATGTGCCAGAAATAATGAAGTATAAAAAAATATATGCTCTAGACATGGGATTACTCATCGCTGGTACTATGTATCGCGGGGAGTTTGAATCTCGCTTGCGACAAGTCATTGAAGAAACTTTACAAAACCCTAATATCATTTTATTTATTGATGAACTACACAACATCGTCGGAGCCGGTAGTTCACAGGGCACAATGGATGCGGCCAATATTTTGAAACCAGCTTTGGCACGCGGACAAATCCGTTGTATCGGCAGTACCACCAGTGCTGAATTTAAAAAATTTATAGAAAGTGATGCGGCTTTGGAACGACGTTTTCAACCCATCATCGTCAAAGAACCAAGTGCAGAAGAAACTATCAAAATATTAAATGGCTTAAAAAAGAATTACGAAAAATATCATCAAGTAAAAATCAGCGACAAAGCCATCGAGGCGGCGGTGAAACTCTCTTCTCGTTATATCAATGACAAATTTTTACCTGATAAAGCTATTGATTTGATAGACGAAACATCATCCGCCAAAAGACTCAGCTTTGGAGCAAACCCAAAAGAAAGTCGTTTATGGCAATTGCGTCGTAAATTAAATAAAATAATTTTTGATAAAGAAAAAGCAGCGCTTGATAATGATTTTGGACTGGCAATGACTATGAAAGAAGATGAAATGAAGATTGTCACTGAAATCAAAGAATTAGAAAAAGAACTATCAGAAAAAAAAGATAAATATCTAGGCACAGTAACTGAAAAAGATATTTTGGAAACTATTGCTAAGATTATCGGAACTACCCCAAACGAACTTATTTTGGATAACAGGGATCGTTTCAGCAAAATCAAAAATAATCTCAAAAAAAATATAATTGGTCAAAATGAAATAATCGATGAAGTGATAAAAACTATAGAAAAATCTCAATTAGGATTGACTGATCCGCAAAGACCTCTTGCCTCTTTCCTTTTTGTAGGACTTTCAGGGACCGGTAAAACAGAACTCTCTAAGCTCTTGGCAAAAAATCTTTACACCAACTCCGACGCGCTCATCAAACTTGATATGAGCGAATTTAACGAATCTTTTGGTGTTTCTAAACTACTTGGCTCCCCTGCCGGTTATATTGGTTACAAAGAATCCAATCAATTTACTGACAAAATCAAAATGAACCCATATTGCGTTGTTTTGTTTGATGAAATTGACAAAGCCCACAAAGACGTAACCAAGCTACTTTTGCAAATGTTTGAAAATGGTTTTATCACCGATTCAACTGGCAAGAAAATTTCTCTAAAACATGCTATAATAATATTAACTACTTCTTTGTTTTCAGACGAGCTAAACAAAAAAGCCGTTGGCTTTGGTGAAAAGGAAAAACAAACCACAGATTTAAAAAACAGCCTGATTGAAAAACTCAAAAATCATTTTTCTCCCGAACTTATCAATCGTCTGGATAAAGTGTGTTTATTCAAGCCTCTGGACCAAGAAAACCTGAAAGAAATTGCTCGATTGGAAATTGAAATGTTTAACCAACGTTTGAAAAATTACAATACAAAACTTTTGGCTGAAGAAAAACTAATTTCTTGGTTAGTTGCTCAATTACAACCAACAAACCAAAATGTTCGCGAACTTCGGTCACTGCTAGAAAACAAAATCGAAGAATTGATGACAGATATTCTTTTGAAAGGAAAAATCAAAAAACAATATAACCTGAAATTACAAAAAGAAAAATTAACAATTATTTAATTTTTTAAATTTTATATAAAATAGATATGGCGGATAATCTAAATGACAATCAAAAACCATATCAACCACCTCAACCGTTTGAGTATGAACAGCCTGATTTACCGTCATCTACTTCACAGGCCGCTGAAGATGCTTTTGATAAAAGAAAACAAACAAACCAACAAGACGCTTCTGATGAGCAAAACGAAGAAAATCAAAATAAATCTGAACCTGAATCATTATCACCAGATCAACAATTGGACGTAGCAAAAAGATTTACTCAAAATAGACAAGCTGAAAAAGTAAATACTACCACAGATACAGATAAAACCGCTCAAATGGCCGCTGACATGGCTGTCAAAATCCCCTCTTTTGGTTGGTTTGTCAAAATAGCCGCTTTTTTAATCAAAGGCTTAAAAAGTATTTTTGGTCCTGGTATAGCATCTTTCCTCTCTTTTTTTATAATATTTTTCAGTGCTTTAATGCCGTTAAACTTCATAATTTTTATCGGCTTTATTATCCAATTAGTTTTATCTGTTTGTTTGGCTTTTATTTTTACAATATTTTTTCAAAAAAAGATTATGGCCTTTGTTGACCAGGCCGGCAAAATAACACCGAGCTTACCTACTAAAAAATAATTTTAAAATAAAAAATCTTAAATTTTAATAAAAATTTTATGTCAGATACTACAAAAAGGATTCTCATGATTGTCGGTTTGATTTTGATAACCGCACTTTTGGGCTATGGCCTTTATTATTTTTTTTCTCGCACACTACCTTCTGTCACTCCGACTCCTCCTGGAGAGCAGATTACTACCACTCCCTCAGGATTTACACCATCTGGAGAAAGAATTGTCACTACTACAGGCCCCGATGGTCAAATCATCACCACTACTTTGCCTATCGCTGGAAATATCCCAACCTTGGGACCTAGCTTTGAGCAACCAAAAACTGTAAATAAACTGGTTGATCAAAATACTTCTTATCCTTCGCTAAATAATTCTAGCGGTGAGGTGCGTTTTTATAATGAAAATGACGGTAAATTTTACAAAGTCGGAGATGATGGAAATATCGATAAACTTTCTGATAAAACTTTTTTTGGAGTTAGCGAAACCACTTGGGGGAATAATACCGATAAAGCTGTTTTGGAATTTCCAGATCAAACAAAAATTATTTATAACTTTGAAACTGATAAACAATATAGTATTCCAAAACATTGGGAAGAATTTTCTTTTTCTCCCGATGATAATAAAATCGCCGCCAAAAGTATCGGCTATTCTCCGGAAAATCGCTGGTTGATAACTGTAAACGACGATAGCACTGGCGCTGATTTGATAGAACCGATGGGTGAAAATGCAGACAAAGTAGATATTTCATGGTCACCCAATAGACAGGTAGTAGCTTTTAGTAAAACCGGTAGTAACGATTTGGGAACTTATCGCAAAGAAGTTTTATTGGTTGGATTAAATGGAGAAAATTTCAAATCAATTACCGTGGAAGGATTGGGTTTTGAACATCAATGGTCGCCTACCGGAGAAAAATTACTTTACAATGTTTATAGTAGCAACAGTGATTTCAAACCCGAGCTTTGGATTGTAAATTCCTCTGGTGAACAAATTGGTTCCAACAGACAATTCCTCTCCTTAAATACTTGGGCTGAGAAATGTGCCTTTGCCGATAATTCTACTTTGTATTGTGCTGTGCCAAAAAATTTAGTGCAAGGAGCTGGTATTTCTCCTAGTATCACCGACGGCACTCCGGATGATTTATACAGGATAGATTTAAATACTGGCTTGAAAACTCCTATAAACATGGGCGGAGATTATTCCATAAAAAGTATTTATTTTGACAAAGTAAATAATAAACTGGTTTTTTCTGACCATCTACAATCTGGAATTTTTGAAATCAAACAATAAATTTGCTTAGATAGTGAAGACAAAACTTGTCTTCACCGTTTTAAACAAATTTTTATTATGAATAAAAAAATATTTTTTTCAGCAATTTTTATTTTGGCAATTTTATTATTAATCACATTGTCTATCGTAAAACAAAGTGCGCAAATCAATATCAAACCAACAGAAAAACCTTTGATAGAAAGTAGCGCGACCAAAATTCCATTGACTGAAGAAAAACCTGTTTATGGAAATCCTGGATCACGAGATAGGGTGTCTGTATTTTTTTCTTTTGAAGATTCAAAATACGCCAAAATCCATGAAGAATTAATCAATTTCATCAATCAAAATCCAGGAAAAGTCCATTTTTATTCACAACCTATAGCAAAAGAAAATTGGCTGGGAGATAAAAAAACATACCCTCTTTTGGCTCTATATTGTGCAGAAAAACAAGAAAAATATTGGGATTTTTTGAACAAAGCAATACAACTCAAAAAAATAGATGAAACTCAGATAAACAAAATAGCGCTTGAGATAAATCTTAATCAAATTTTATTTGCCCAATGTTTACAAAATAAAGAATACCAAAATTTTATAGAGCAAGAACAGGTAAATTTAAAGATTTCTGGTTTTGATATAACACCAAATATTTTTGTTAATAATAAAAGAGTAAACTTGACGGAAGGGGTAAAAATCTCCGATATTTTAAACGGAGTTATTGTAAAATAATATGAAAAAAATAATTTTAGGGATATTTGCAATTTTTTATATTTTTTTCCCCTTGATTGTTTTTACAAAACTCCCGCCTTCTTATTCAGGAAATACAGGAAATTCACAATTGACTCCATTTCCAGTAACTTGTTACTGTTCTTATCTGGTGGTTGATGTTGATCAGACTTCTGAAGAATATCTTGATTTAGAAGCATTTAAAACCAATTTTTATGAAATAGTTTTTCAAACAACCATCCTAAAAGGAAGTGCTTTTTCAACACCATCAGTTGAAGAACAAATAGCCAAGTGTACCGATGAGGCACGCAAAAAGGGATTGTCCAATGCTCAATGCACAAATGAGAAAACCGTAACAATGACAGAGCTCAAAGAAGATTATAAATTTAAAGCTCCCGAGCTTACAGTTAAAATACCGGGATTTTCAAATTTTTCACCTCCCCCAATTGTTTGGGATAAAGAAAGCGGAACTGTTTATTTTACTTGGTTGGGAGAATATATAAAAGCTCTTTATACTTTTGGCATAACTATCATAAGTATTTTGGCCGCTATTATGATAATTATTTCTGGGATTAAAGTTATTTTTTCTGGATTTGGAGGAGAAAAAAAAGAAGCTTACAAAAGAATCACTCAAGCAGTTATTGGCTTAATTTTAGCTTGGAGTTCTTATGCTATTTTATATTTTATTAATCCAAACCTTTTGCAATTTAAAGGCCTTGAGGTTCAGATAATAGCTCCCCAGGATATCAAATCTATAGTTGATGGAGATGCTGATAATGGGGAAGGAGTTGAAGGGGCTTTCTCAGCAGATGAAACCTGTATTCCTTTAAACGAACTTGTTGAAATAAAAAATATTGTTTCCTTGGGTAATGTTAGTTATCCAGTATTACATAGAGATGCTTACAATGGTTTAGTAAGAGCAATAGCAGAAGCAAAAAAAGAAAATATTGAACTTTTAGTTACTAGTGCCTATAGAGATGTCAAAACTCAAAAAGCCATTTGGGAAGCTAAATTTGCAGAAACAAAAAAACAAATGCCCGCAGCCTCAGATGCGGACATAACAAAAGTTACTAGAAAATATGCAGCCCCGCCCTCTTGTAAATCTCCACACCTAACCGGCAAAGCAATAGATGTTTGCATAAAAGGATCTTCTATTTGCCAAAAAATAGATGTAATGTATGCTGACGGGATAAAAAACATGAACGAAGAAGAGAAAAGAGATGTTTTAAAATTGAAAAAAATTATGAAAAATGCAGGCTGGAAAAACTACACTGCTGAATGGTGGCATTACGAATACAACTGCGCAGAATGTCCAACAGTAAACAGAGAATAATCTATGTCCAAAAATCAAACACTCTTTATCTGTTCCAACTGCAACGCACAATTCCAGAAATGGGTTGGGCGTTGTTTAGAGTGTGGTAAATGGGGAACAATCGAAAAATCCCAAGACCCAATGACCAATGACCAAAAACCTGAAACTGAATATCCTACTATAAAAACCTACTCTCTTAATGAAATAAAAGGACAAGAAACTCAGAGATTACAAACTGGGATTGGCGAGATGGATAGAGTGCTTGGTGGTGGTTTGGTTCCAGGAAGTTTTATTTTACTTGGCGGTGAACCAGGAATTGGCAAAAGTACCATTGCTTTACAGTTGGCCAACTCAATAAAAAATACTATTTATATTTCTGGTGAAGAATCTATTCAGCAAATCAAAATGCGCGCCGAAAGATTGGAAATAAAAAATAATGAATTAATGCTGGCCAATGAAACTCATGTGGAAAAAATTATTGCCACGCTCAAAGAAAAAAAACCAACTCTTGCAATCATTGATTCTGCTCAAACAGTTTACTCAGCCGAGTCTGATGGCGAAGCCGGTGGCTTATCTCAAATTCGTGTGTGTGCTACCAAAATCATGGAAGTGGCCAAAACTACTAATACAGCTATTGTTTTGGTTGGTCATGTTACCAAAGATGGAGAAGTTGCTGGGCCAAAAACTCTAGAACACTTAGTTGATACGGTTTTATATCTTGAAGGCGATCGTCATCATTTTTATCGTATTTTACGCACAGTCAAAAATCGTTTTGGTAGTACGGATGAGGTTGGGGTTTTCAATATGGCACAAAACGGATTAGAGGAAGTCAAAAACCCATCTGCTTCTTTCCTTTCCGAAAGACAAGAAAATTTATCCGGTAATGTTATTACTTGTCTTATGGAGGGCACTCGCCCGATACTGGTAGAAATTCAAGCTCTTGTCAGTAAAACAGCTTTTGGTTTTCCCGTACGCAAAGCTAGCGGATTTGAACTAAACAGATTACATGTACTAGTAGCAGTATTACAAAAACGTGCAGGTTTAAATCTAGAACAATACGATATTCATCTCAATGTAGTTGGTGGATTAAAAGCTGATGAACCAGCTACTGATCTCGCTGCCGCTCTAGCTATCGCTAGCGCCTTCAAAGATAAACCTTTGGATTTTCGTTTAGCTTCATTTGGCGAAGTCGGACTCAACGGAGAAATTCGCCCAGTCCCCTACACGGAAAAAAGAATTAAAGAATGCGAACAACTAGGAATGAAAATGGTAATAACAAATTTAGGTGCGAAAGACAAAATAAAAACTTCAGAAAAAATAAAATTGTTTGAAATAAAAAATATTAAAGAAATAATTAAACATACATAAAAAAATATCCGCTATAAGCGGATATTTTTTTAGTTAAAAGTTTATAAAGTTATAAAGTTCATAAAGTCTAACGCTAATTTTAATACTTTTCATAATTTCGCACATAATCTAAAATCTTAATTCAAAAATCATCATTCCAAATGAACACTCTTCTCCCAAGCCCCGAATTTTGCTTTGATTGTGGGGTATTTTGAAAATTCAGTAGCAATTTCTTTGGCCGCTTCCCGAGCTTTTTTTATCAAAATTTGGTCAGTTAATTTTGCTAGTCTCAAATTTTCTTCTCCACTTTGAACTTTACCATAGACATCGCCAGGCCCTCTGATTTCCAAATCTTTTTCCGCTAATTTAAAACCATTATTTTCTTTTTCAAAATATTTCAAACGCTCAGATGATTTTTGCGCCTGTTTTTGCGGGAACAAAAAACAATATGATTGATATTCACTTCTGCCTACTCGACCGCGAAATTGATGCAGTTGTGCTAAACCAAATCTTTCCGCGCCTTCGATCATCATCACTGTCGCATTTGGAATATCTACCCCGACTTCAACTACGGACGTAGAAACCAAAATATCAATTTCTTTATCTTTGAATTTTTTCATTACTAAGTCTTTTTCTTCGCTTTTCATTTTACCGTGTAAATATCCAACTCGCAAATCAGGAAAAATAGTTTTACTAAGTTTTTCATATTCACTCATCACACTTTTCTTTTCCAAGGACACATTCCAGCTCGGTTGATAGCCTATTATTTCAATTTCACTTTCTTCGTCTTTTTTTTTCTCTTCAATCAAAGGACAAATTACAAACACTTGTCTCCCCTGTTTAACCTGTGTATGAATAAATTCATAAGCTTTTTGGCGATTATGCTCTTCTACCAACCGCGTCATGATTTTTTTTCTCCCCAACGGCATTTGTGAAATAATAGAAATATCCAAATCACCATAAACCATCAAAGCAAAAGATCGTGGAATCGGCGTAGCCGTCATACTCAAAAAATGTGTCCCTGTTATCCCCTCCTTACCAAGGAGGGGTGAGGGGTGGTCTTTCATTTTATTTTTAATGGTTTTTCTTTGCTCAACTCCAAAACGATGCTGTTCATCAACCACCACCATTCCTAATTTTGAAAAATTAACCTTATCGCCCAACAATGCATGAGTGCCAATAATAATATCCACTTCCCCATTTTTAATTTTATCCAAAACTTCTTTTTTTTGTTTAGATTTTATATCACTGGAATATTCAGTATTCAATATCCAATATTTATTATTAGTTAATAAGGCTATTCTAATTTTATCTCCTAACAATTTAGAAATAGTAGCATAGTGTTGCATAGCAAGTATCTCCGTTGGTGCCATTAAAACCCCTTGATAACCGTTTAAAACAACATTTAACAGACAAATGCCGGCTACTATAGTTTTACCTGAACCAACATCACCGGAAAGCAAACGATTCATCGGAATTCCTTTTTGTAAATCTTGTAAAATCTCCCAAGTAGAAACTCTTTGGGTATCTGTCAATTTATACGGTAAACTAGAAACAAAACTTTTTATTTCTGATTCAAAAAAATTAATTTTTGGCGCTTTTTCTTGTGTTCGTTTAGCCCGTGTGATTTCTGATTTCAATTGCAACAAAAATAATTCATCAAATTTTAATCTGTCTGTACTTTGCTTAAGATCAACATCATCTTTGGGAAAATGAATTCCTTGCAAAGAATCTTTCAGTGGAACTAGATCAAATTTTTCCAAAACTTTTTCCGGTATCCAATCTTTCATTTTTTCTGTAACAGGTAATGCTTGCTCTACCAAAAACCGCATTTGTTTTTGCGTTATTCCGTGAGTCAACGGATACATCGGCACCATCCGTGCAGTGTGAGTTTGAATATTTTTGTTTTTTTCATAATAAGGACTATTCATTTTTACCCCAAACATATCATCGCTGATTTTTCCGGAT
The DNA here is from genome assembly GCA_964428525.1 of uncultured Gammaproteobacteria bacterium. Lineage (GTDB taxonomy): Bacteria > Patescibacteriota > Patescibacteriia > Magasanikbacterales > GWA2-37-8 > JAKLGL01. The sequence continues at coordinate 11,734 of CAYRYH010000014.1, forward strand.
AAATAAATCTGATCACCGGTTTGTAAATTCTTGGCAATGAAAGGCTGATTAAACCAAACAGCTCGAAGCGACCCACTGTCATCACTTAGCATGGCTTCGGTAATATTTTTACCACGCCGTCTGCTTCTTTTGCTATTAATAAATTCCACTCTGGCCAAAACCGTGGCCGTCATCCCTGACTTCAATTCGGATATTTTATAAACTTGGCGATAGTCTTCATAACGAAAAGGAAAATACGACAACAAATCCCTAACATTTTTAATATTAAGACGCTTGAGGTGCGTAGCTGTGGTTTTACCGACTTTATTGAGTTGTGAGACGGGGGTGGATAAAAGCATATTTATACTGATATTATAGCATAAAAAACTGAAATAAAAAGTTCGCTTCCTACCGATACAATACACATAATTAAAATACTTTCCCCACCACCCCTTTGTTCGATTCCTATCGAGAGAAAAACAAAAATAAAACCGCCCACAAACTGGGCGATTTTATTTTTGTGATCTCGCTAGGAGAATCGAACGTCGTCGTCCGCCTCCGCCAGTTGGCGGATGGCGGACTTCCTCCCCCATGGGGCTTCCGCCCCCTATGGCGACCCTTCGGGTCTGTTACCCCCCCATCGCAATAGTGGGAAAACATGCTACGCTTGTTTTCCCAAACCCTTTCAAGTTCGCTTCCTACCGATACAATACACATAATTAAAATACTGCCCTTGTGGGCAGTATTTTAATTATGTGATCTCGCTAGGAATCGAACCTAGATTGCAAGCTCCGCAAGCTTGCGTCCTATCCATTAAACGACGAGACCATAAACTTTAGCCGATTTATCTTAGCACACTTCTAATGTAATTTCAAGACCCTGGACATTTTATCGCTAAATGGCTCGTCTTCTTCATCTAAATTTTCTTTTACAAAACGACTAATATATTCATGTATTGGTCGAGGATCGATATCGTCAAGAGGAATACTCAATCTATGTTTAAAAGTATTGTCCAAACTAAAATACAAAACTTTTACTTCTGGCGGATTATAAATCAACCAAAAATCCTTCAATTCACTATAACGATAATACTTATTACCTAAAATAATACCTGTTTCTGCAACGGCAAAAGGTATTTCGATAGGTTCGTTTCTATCTTGCAAAAAAATAATAATACCAAATAAAATTATAATGATGGCAAATAAATAATTTTGTGATAGAAAAGAAAAAACCACCAAAGACAGTCCTACAATACCCATGGTCCAATACCAACGAGAATTTCTCTCGTGTTTTTCATATTCATTAAAAGACCAAGAATATAACACATCTCCGAAATTAACTTGTTCTTT
>CAYRYH010000014.1:13161-18296 GCA_964428525.1 uncultured Gammaproteobacteria bacterium
AAAACCCTTTCTTACTCTAATTTTAGCACACCCCTGAAAAGTTATCAATAGGAACTTTAAGACTAAATTTAAAAGATTGAATTTTAAAAATTGTTATGTTATAATCATTTTCGTATGGAAACTACAGAGGAAAAACCGATTAATAAAAACAAAATCGGCGATTTTTATTTAAAAAAACCTCATAAAATCTGGCTTTGGTATATTTTAGCCATTTTTTGTATTTGTTTAATCTCTCTTATTTCTTGGCAAAATTTAAAAACCGCCAAAAATGGAGATTTATTAACCCTGGAACCAAAAAAGATCGGGTTTTTTAGTTCAGTCAAAAATTTATTATTTAACTCTGATAATTTACTGGAAGGACAAAAGGAAGATCGTATAAATATTTTATTGCTTGGGATTGGTGGTAGCGGACATGACGGACCTTACTTATCTGACACCAATATTATCGTCAGTATCAAACCCAGCACCAATGAAGTTGCCATGACTTCCGTGCCTAGAGATTTGGGCGTCAAAGTAAAGGATAAAGGAATAAATAAAATAAATTTTGCTAGCGCAGTTGGAGAAATGATACAACCAGGCCAAGGAGGAGAATATGCCAGACAAGTTTTTGAAGAAACTTTTAATATTCCTATCCCCTATTATGTTCAGGTTGATTTTCAAGCCTTTACGGAAATTATAAATTTAATCGGTGGATTAGACGTGGAAATAAAAAATTCTTTTATTGATCAAGCATATCCAGGCCCGGATTATTCCTATCAAACAGTTCAATTTGAAAAGGGTGTGGAAAATATGAATGGAGAACGCGCTTTGATTTATTCACGTTCTAGACACGGAACTAATGGAGAAAATTCTGATTTTGCCAGATCTCGTCGCCAACAACAAATAATTTCTTTACTAAAAAACAAACTTTTATCCTTTGAAACTTACAGTAACCCTCTCAAAGTCAAAGAAATCATAGAATCGCTGTCTTCTCACATCCAAACAAATTTAAACGTAGGTCAACTAATGTATTTGGGAAACATGGTTCGTAACACTCAAGAAAATGATATCAAAAACCTAGTATTAGACAGTGGAATTGATGGTTTTACCGTTCCTTATATCGGAGCAAATGGAGCTTTTATGCTTGCTCCTAGGGGAGGTAAAATGGATTATATAAACTATGCAATTGAAAAAATATTTAACAATGTCACCACTACTCCAAATTGGTCGGCCATAGTAAATGACGAATCAATTTATAAATTTACCCAAGAGCAGAAATCGTCCTCTACGACTGACAGAAAAAGCACCATCCCTGTTTGGCCAAATATTAAGATAGAAATTCTTAACGGCACCTGGCGCGCAGGACTAGCTTCTCGTTATCAAAATAAATTAAGCGACGAAGGTTTTAATGTGGTTTCTATCGGAAATGCCGAAGACAGGCCTGTAGAAAAAACCGTTATTTATTTAAAAAATAATAATTTACAACAAGAGATTTTGGATGCTCTAGCAAAAGAAATATCTGGAAAAATAGTAAATTCTCTGCCTCAATGGTATTTGTCAAAGTTCACAATTACCACTTCTAGTTTGCCCAATAATTACGAAGGCCTGGAAGAGGAAGAAAAAGATGGCCAAACCTTGACAAATCCGCTAATTTCTGATATAATTATCGTTCTAGGCACGGATGCTAAAGAATAAGTTGGACTTCAGTCTTCAGGCTACAGACAACTGTCGTCCTGTCGCTTTATGGACTTTATGAACTTTATAGACTTTATAAACTAACCACATGTCTACTCCCGCAAAAATTATAGAAACAAATTTACCTACCATAGCTTTGGTCGGGCGGGTTAATGTTGGTAAATCAACTCTTTTTAATAAAATTACAGAGACTTCACACGCCCTAGTTTCGGGTATTCCAGGAACTACTCGTACTCGCAACATCGGAACAGCTTCTTGGCGAGGTAAACAATTTCGTCTTATTGACACTGGCGGACTAACTTTTGACGAAAGCGTTCCACTGGAAAAAGAAATCATCGTCCAAACTCAAATTGCTTTAAAAGAAGCAGATTTGATAGTTTTTGTCGTAGATATTCAAGAAGATTTATTACCTCAAGAAAAGGAATTAGCTCGTTATTTGCGTCAAAATCAAACTAAAAAGCCGATTCTCTTGGTTGCTAACAAAGCTGACAATACCGTTTTACGAACCAGAGTTTACGATGGCCAATGGTTGAAACTCGGACTCGGTGAACCAATACCAGTTTCAGCTGGAAACGGAAGTAATGTCGGGGATTTGTTAGATTTAATTTATAAAAGTTTAAACAAAACAAAGATAAGACCAAAAGCATATAAAGAAACGAACCCGATTAAAATATCTTTGATAGGTAAACCCAATGTTGGTAAATCATCTCTTTTTAACAAACTTATCGGAGAAGATAGAGTGATAGTTTCTCCCATGCCCCATACTACTCGCGAACCTCATGATATTTTAGTGGAAGTTGAAGGGCAAGATTATCTTTTCGTTGACACAGCTGGTATCCGAAGAAAAACAAAAGTTTCCGGTGAATTGGAAAAAATCGGAATTAGTAAAAGTATAAATACCATAAACAAATCAGATATTGTTTTGCTTTTGCTTGACGCTACTGAACCTATCAGTGATCAAGATCAGCAACTAGCTGGTTTTTTGAAAGAACATACCAAAAGCACAATTATCGTTGTAAATAAATGGGATTTAGCCGAAGAAGACACTGAGGAATTTAGAAAGCTTGTTAGCAAAGATATTTACCGATGTTTTCCACATTTGGATTTTGCGCCAATAATTTTTGTCAGTGCCAAAACCCAATATCGTGTTCATAAAATTTTTCCTCTTTTACAAGAAGTGTGGGCTGGAAGACAGATAATGATTGATGAAAAAACATTAAGCGACTTTTTGAAAAAAGTGACTCGCCAACACCTGCCTTCAAAAGGCAAAGGCGTTCGTCATCCGAAAATATTAAGCCTTAAACAGATCAATGCCAACCCACCTATTTTTGAATTGATGATCAAACAAAAAACTTCTCTGCATATTTCTTACGTAAAATTTTTGAAAAATAGACTACGCGAAGAATATGGCTTTTTTGCTACACCAATTATTATCAAATTGTCAAAGTTTAAACAGTAAAAAATCGCCGAAAGGCGATTTTTTGTTTACTATTTTTATATTTTAAAATAAAGACTTTTAGACCAAAGAAGTTTTAAATTCTTTTTAGTATCCAATATTCAATATTCAATATTTTTCAATCTAAAATCAAAAATCTAAAATCCTACACTTGATACAAAATACTAAATACTCTATACTATACTCATATGAAATTAATCATCGGCCTCGGCAATCCAGGAAAAGAATACATCAAAACCCGTCATAATGTCGGTTTTATGGTTATTGATGCACTCGCAAAAAATTTGGGGGCTGATTTTAAATTAAACAAAAAATTTCAAGCTGAAGTTGCAGTAATAAAAAATGGAAAAGAAGAAATCGTTTTAGCCAAACCACAAACTTTCATGAATCTATCGGGAATTAGCACTCGTGCAATATTGGATTTTTATAAAATTAAACCAGAAAATATCATTGTTATTCACGATGACAAAGATATTCTATTTGGACAAGTAAAATATCAAACCGACCGCAGTGCCGCCGGACACAATGGTATCAAATCTATTATTGAACATTTGAATACTCAAAATTTTTTTCGTATAAGAGTTGGGGTGGCATTGGAAGATAAGGAAAAGATGGGAGACACGGCCAATTTTGTGTTGAAAAATTTTAGTAAAACGGAAATAGAAAGTTTGGATGAGATTGTTAAGGAAATTTGTGAAAACTTAAAAAAATATTAGATATTGAATACTGAATATTAACCACCCCTCGCCCCTCCTTAAAAAGGAGGGGAAATAATATTCAATATTTAATATCCAATATCTATCCTGTGTTTCTACTATTATCATTTTTTCCTAAGATCACCTATTCCCGCTTCAAAAAGGCGGTGAATTATTTTAATACCCCAGATGATATTTGGAATGCTGAAGTCAGTGATTTTATCACTGCGGGTTGGGAAGAAAATATTGCTTCGGAATTTATTGTTTGGAAAGATAAACAAACAAAAGAAAAACTACAAGAAATTTTGGATAAAGAAAATATTCGCGCGATTAAAATTGATGATGCGGAATATCCGGCTTTACTCAAAGAAATCAAAGACCCTCCTTTTGTTTTATTTGTGCGCGGAAAAATTCCTAGCTTCACGCCTAGAAGTTTGAGTGTGGTTGGTACACGCAAACATAGTATTTATGCCAAAATAGCTACTGAAAAATTTGTTACAGATTTGGCAAGACGTGGTTTTGTGATAGTTTCTGGATTGGCTCTCGGAATAGATGCTTTGGCCCATGAATATGCACTAAAAGCCGGTGGAAAAACTGTGGCTTTTCTGGGTAGTAGTGTGGCATCCCGCGAAATTTATCCAGTAAACAATCAAAAATTGGCTGATGAAATAGTAACCACTGGTGGGGCGGTAATATCTGAATATCCCCCAGGTTTTGAACCTACTGCTTATTCTTTTCCTATGAGAAACCGCTTGATTGCCGGATCAACGCCTGCAACACTGGTTATTGAGGCACCAAGTGACTCTGGGTCGCTAATTACAGCTAAAAACGCCAAAGAATACAACCGGGTAGTAATGTGCCTCCCCCACCCCATAAATTCAATTTTTGGCGCTGGCGGTAATTTATTGTTGCAAAATGACGCGAAATTAATACTAAAACCCGAAGATATTTTGGAAATTCTCAATCTAAATTTAGCTGTAAAACAAACCACAGAACAAACAGTGATGAATTTCAGCCCTGATGAAGAAAAAATATTAAATATCATGTCAACTGAGCCAAAAAATATCGATTTTATTATCCGTGAATCAGGTCTCCCTAGTCCACAAGTCAGCACTATTATGGTACTTTTGGAAATGCGAGGGATTATCAAAAATGCTGGGAATATGAATTTTTACAAAAATATCGTTTAAATTGACTATTTTATACATATATAGTAGAATAGGGTCTAAAATACATTATGAAAACACTCGTAATCGTAGAATCTCCTACAAAAGCCAAAACAATTTCTCGCTTTTTGGGCTCTAATTACA
>CAYRYH010000015.1:0-18273 GCA_964428525.1 uncultured Gammaproteobacteria bacterium
TAATACTCAATTTTCCACAACCCATCTTCGTCGTTATGTTTTCCTCCAAAATACATAATTCGTTTATTGGTGTCAGTTACAGCGAAGTTTATTTTTTGATTTAAAATTTCATGGCTTACTAAGTAATAAGGAAAAAGCACTGTGGCGGTATTTTCCCAAACCAAACCCAAAGTATTGTACTTGTCCAGAGGTAGAATTTGTTTTAATTGCATACCGGAGCGGTTCAATAACAACGGTTCTTCGTTTTGGACATGTGTCCAAATTTCTGAAGAAGACCACACGATAAGCCAATTATTATATTTGGATATGAGATATTTTTCTCCCGGTAATGAATATTTTTTATTTTGTTCCAAAAGCAACATTTCAGATTGATTTCTTTTTTTCAGTAAAACAAAGTTGTTGGTAATTTTCAAAATTCTCCATACAGAAGCCTCTGTCTCTGTATCGGAATAAAAAACAGTATTAAAACCCAAAACATCTTTCATTATTTCCATTTTTTTGGTTGTAGTATTTTCATGGATAGCCCAGAGTTGGTTTTCGTTTAAAAACCAATCAACAAAAATATTTTTGGTAACAAAAGATTGGCTAGAATTATTTGGAAAAAATGACATTATTTGTAAATCTGTTGCGTAATAAATTTCTGGAGCAGAGCTTTCTTTCCATTGGTATTTAACAATTGGCACGACTGAATGGTCGGTTAAATCTATCTTTTTTTTCGGTTGTGCAGTATTGATAATAGAAATTTTTGCATAAGGAGTTTTTTCTGTGCTGATGATATAGTAGTTTCCGTTTGGAGAAAAAGTAAAAATTAAATTTTCTAAAGTATCAAAAACATCTACTAATAAAATCTCTGCAGTTTCGATGTTTTTTTGCCAAATTTCTTTGGTGTCGTTTTTAACCAAAGAATAAATTAAATATTGGTTATTAGGAGAGATTGTCAGATCTTGAACTATTCCTGTTTGAAGCATTTCTGGATTATTTTTTTTGAGCAATATTATATCTTTGATGTATACCGTTTCTTTACTAACTACTTCAATATTTTTTTGCCAATCAAAATATCCTTCATTTTTGATAGTAACTGTATATTTTCCAGATGGTAAATTATTTAAACGGATTGGAATACGGGAGATTATTTTGACATTGTTTATAAAAACCTCTGCAGAAGTGGGTAATATATCTATATTTACTGAACCGGTTTTTCTCAATAAACCATTTTTGATATCATAACGATACCCAGCTGTGTACATAACAATCAGAGGTGAGATAAGGAAAAAAAGCAATATAAAAAAGAGAAAAATTGCTCTGCGATAAGGTTTGGTAAGTATTGTTCCAGGGTATTCCATATTTATGTAGTATGCCCCGTGGTCAGTCTGACGTAGCGGACTGATTTTACGGGGTTGTCAAAATAGTTTTTTTATAATATACTTTAGGCTGTAGAATACCTTAAAATAAGGCTTTAGTCAATTTAAATTTATGTCACATTTAGTTATTCAGGGTGGTAGAAAATTGCATGGAGAAATAAAAAACCAGACTGCCAAGAATTCAGCGGTGGCTATTTTATGTGCCACAGCGATGATTAAAAATAAGACTTATTTAGAAGATGTCCCAGAAATAGAAGAGGTTTATAGAATTATAGAATTATTAAAAAGTATCGGGGTAAAAGTAAAAAAAGTTTCCGCTGGAAAATATGAATTTGATTCCAGGGGTGAATTAAATTTGGATAATATTGACAAAGACGCTTCGGAAAAAACCAGGTCATCACTTTTGCTTTTGGGTGCTTTGGCGTGTAGGGTTAAAAAATACAAACTTTATAAATCAGGCGGATGCAAATTAGGTGAGAGAACTATCCGTCCTCATCTGTATGCTTTGAAAAAATTAGGAATGACAATCAAATCAGGAGCTCATTTTTATGAGGTGGAAAATAAAAATCTAAAAAGCGCTGAACTGGTGATGTATGAAAGCGGGGACACGGCTACTGAAAATGCTATCATGACAGCCGTACTGACAAAAGGAGAAACTATTATCAAAATGGCTTCAGCCAACTACATGGTTCAAGATCTTTGTTATTTCTTATTGACAGCTGGAGCCAAAATTTCTGGTATCGGCACTACTACTTTGAAAATTCAAGGAGTGCAAAAATTAAAAGAGGTTAAAAAATATTTTATCATGCCTGATCCGATTGTAGCCATGACTTATCTAGCGACAGCTATTATCACAGATTCCAAGCTTGTTATCAAAAATTGTCCAATAGATTTTCTGGAGTTAGAATTGTGTAAGTTGGAATATATGGGTCAGAAATACAATATCAAGAAAAGATATAAATCAAAAAACGGAAAATTTAATATTGTGGATATAGAAATAATCCCTTCAAAACTTACAGCTTTGCCTGATAAAATAGAATGCCGACCTTTCCCGGGTCTAAACATAGACAATCTACCTTTGTTTGTTGCTATTTTAGCCAAAGCTCAAGGTAGAACTTTGGTGCATGACTGGCCTTATGAAAACAGAGCTGTGGCTTATTTGGAACTACAAAAAATAGGTGCTAAATTAACTTTACTTGATCCACATAGAGTTCTAGTGGAAGGACCGACAAAATTTATCGCCAATGAGGCAGAGTGTCCTTCTATATTGAGGGTAGCGGTGATTTTACTTTTGGCGATGTTGGCTGCTCCAGGAAAATCAATTTTACGAAATACATATATGATTGAGCGAGGTTATGAAAATTTGTATGAAACCTTGAATAAAGTCGGAGCAGATATAAAAGTGATAAAGGAATAAATATTGGATATTAAATATTGAATATTAAAAATAAAGTTAAAGTGTCATCCCCGCGAAGGCGGGGATCCAGGAGGATTAAAGATAATTGTCTGGATTCCCGCCTTCGCGGGAATGACAAATTAAAATTTAAAATTTGAAAAAAAGTATGGATTTTAATACAAGTAACACGAGTATTTCTGGTTCAACACCAACCAAAAAGAAAGCGGGAAAATATTTTGGATTATATTTAGCCATAATCCTTTTCATTACATCTTTTGGTTTGGGTTTTTTGTCTGGACAATATTATTTCATCAATAAAAATATTACCAATGAAGATGGTGAGGTAGAACAGCTTAAAGTTTTGAAATTAAACAGAATGATAAATCGTTCTGATGAAATTGATTTTGAGCAATTTTGGGATGTTTGGGATAAAATAAAAGCTAAATATGTAAAAAACGAAATCAAAGATTCGGATTTATTTTACGGAGCTGTACAGGGGTTGGTGTATGCTCTGGGTGATCCTTATTCTTTATATTTTCCTCCCAAAGCGGCTGATGATTTTGCCAAAGACTTGGCTGGTGAGTTGGAAGGTATCGGGGCTGAAATAGGTATCAAAAACCAACAGTTAACAATAATTTCACCACTTCCAAATACCCCTGCGGAAAAAGCTGGGCTAAGACCTGGGGATAAAATTTTATTGATAGATGGAGAAGTTACTTTGGGGATGGATGTAAATACTGCAGTTTCAAAAATTCGTGGTAAAGCTGGAGCCACGGTAGTGTTATCAATAGATAGAGAAGGGGAAACTGAATTGAAAGAAATTTCTATAATAAGAGCCAAAATCAGTGTGCCTTCAGTTATTTTTGAAATGAAAGATGGTGGTATTGGTTATTTTCGAATATTACAATTTAATGAAGATACACAAAAACAATTTGATAAAGGCATTAAAGAATTTTTGAACAAAGATGGAGAAAAAATTATTTTAGATTTACGAAATAACCCCGGTGGTTATTTGGATCAAGCTATCAAAATGGCTAGTGAATGGATAGCTGATGGTGTTGTGGTGAGTGAAAAAGGTAATGATGGTAATAATAAAGACCATACTTCAACTGGTGTTGCACGGTTAAAAAATATTGAAACTGTTGTTTTGATAAATTATGGTTCAGCTTCAGCTTCAGAAATCGTAGCCGGTGCTTTGCAAGATGCCAAAAAAGCCACTATTGTGGGGATGAAAACTTTTGGCAAAGGATCAGTGCAAGATTTCGAAATGTTTCCTGATGGCTCAGCTCTCAAATTAACTGTAGCTGAATGGTATACTCCAAGTGGTAGAAATATAAACAAAGAAGGTATTGCTCCGGATATCGAAGTAGTTGAAGAATGGGATAAAGAAAAAGTAGGCGAGGATGTGATGGTTGAAAAAGCTCTTGAGTTATTAAAATAGCAGATAAGCCCGCCTGCCGGCAGGCAGGTTTGTAAGCAAGTAAGCCGGTAAGCAACGAAAATAAATAAATAAAAAACTTTCCTTTAAAGGAAAGTTTTTTATTTCGTAGTTTCGTAAATTTTTGTAGTTCGTACGTAATTACACTCGCTCCGCCCATCTTTTATCAGTTTCTACTTCTATTTCCAAAAATACTTTTTTGTTTAACGCTGTTTCTAATTCTTTGCGAGCAGCGATGCCAATTTCTTTGATAGCTCTACCATTTTTACCAATAATCATTTTTTTATAATCTTTGGAGTTGGTAAAAACATTTGCATTTATCACCATGATATTTCCTTTGTCTTCAATTCCAGTAACTTCTACATGGGTGGAATAGGGTACTTCTTGACGTAGAGCCAAAAATATTTTTTCTCTAATAACTTCAGAAATCCAAAATTCTTCGCTGGTATTACTGATTTGGTCCGGTGGATAAAAAGGTTCGCCTTCTGGTAAAAATTCAAAAACCTTTTGACGCAGTGGTTCCACGTGACGATCTTTCAAAGCAGAAAGTTCAAGCACGGCATCAAATTGATCGGAAAGCGCTTTGTAATCATCAAGAAATTCCTTGTCTTTTTCCGGTAAATCGCATTTATTTATTACTAAAATTTTTGGCACGGAACTTTTACGTACCAGAGACATATTGAAACGTTCTTCTGAGCCAATAGATTTTGTCGGGTCAACAACATAAACTATCAAGTTGATGTCTTGAAGAGATTCTTCTACTTTTTCAATCATTTTTCCTCCCAGAGGATTTTTCTTTTCTTTGAAAATACCAGGAGTATCTACGAAAACAGCTTGTCCTTGCGGAGTATTCAAAACACCATGAATAGCGTTTCTGGTAGTTTGTGGTTTGTGAGTAACTATGGCTACTTTTTGTCCGATGAGAGTGTTTAAAAGAGTGGACTTGCCCACATTGGAACGTCCGATGAGAGTGATGAGACCGGACTTGAAAGAAGGAACTACTTCTTCTGTTAAGGGTTTAGTTTTTGAAGGCATAGTTTATTAATTTTAAATTATAAATTATAAAGCAATTATAAATAATTAATTATTAAATATTGATTAAAAATTTATAATTTATAATTTATAATTAAGTGACTAGGAAAGAGTAATTAGTTGTTTTTCTTAAGGAAAACGGTTATTTTGAATAATACTTTTCAATAAACCGCTTTTGTAGTACTATATTATAGGAATTTAATAAATTAAGCAAGTTTAATATGAAAGTTATTTTACTTCAAAAAGTCAAAGGTTTGGGAGATATAGATGATATCAAAGAAGTATCTGATGGATATGCTTTGAACGGTCTTTTCCCTAAACATTTGGCTGTCCAAGCTTCAGACGCCAAAATCAGAGAAATGAAAGCCAAGGAGAAAAAAAGATCAAAGGAAGAAGAAAAAGAGCTCAAAGAAACCCAGTCTCTGGCCGATAGATTAGACGGTTATACTCTTTTTATAGCTGACAAAGTGAATGAAGAAAATTTACTTTATGCAGCTGTGACTCCTCAGAGGATTGCCGAGTCTTTGAAAACATACGGTTTTCCGGTTAATAAAAATATGATTACACACGAACCTATCAAAGAAATAGGGGATTATAAGATAAAAATAAAACTTAGACACGGCTTGGAAGCAGTAATTAATTTGACGATTAATTCTGACGCCGAAAATAAAATATAATATAATTTTTAAAAATAAAAGATATATGGGGAAAACCAAATATATTTTTGTGGTAGGCGGAGTAATGAGCGGAGTTGGTAAAGGTATTACTGTGGCCTCTATCGGACGTATTTTGAGCAATTACGGCTTGAAAGTTTCGGCAATCAAAATAGATCCATACATCAATGTTGACGCTGGAACTATGAACCCAGTAGAGCATGGGGAAGTTTTTGTAACTGACGATGGTGACGAAACTGATCAAGATATCGGTAATTACGAAAGATTTTTGGATACTGATATTTTATCCACCAACTACATGACTACTGGTCGTGTTTATCAAAGTGTGATTGAAAAAGAAAGAACTATGAAATTTGGCGGTAAATGCGTACAGGTAGTTCCCCATATTCCAATGGAAGTTTTGGGAAGAATTGACAATGCAGCCAAAAAAACCAAAGCCGATGTTATGATTATTGAAATTGGCGGTACGGTTGGGGAGTATGAAAATATTTTATTTTTGGAAACAGCGCGTAGTTTGAAATTACAAAAACCAGACGATGTGCTTTTTGTGTTGGTGAGTTATTTACCGGTACCAGGTCATTTGGGTGAGATGAAAACCAAACCTACACAACACGCCGCTAGAATGCTCAACAACAGTGGTTTACAAGCGGATATCATCATCGCTCGTGGTAAAGAGTTACTTGATGATGTGCGTCGTGAAAAATTGGCTTTTTTCTGTTCGCTACGTAACAAAGAAGATATCATCCCAGCTCCGGATGTGAGTAATATTTATGAAATTCCAGATAATTTTGAAAAATATAATTTAGGTAAAATTGTCACCAAAAAATTAAAGTTACGTTTGAAAAATAAAAAAGCGAAAGCATGGTCCAATTTTGTTTCTAAAATGAAAAAAGCAAAAAAAGAAATCAAAATCGCCGTGGTTGGTAAATATTTTACTACTGGTAATTTTACTTTGGCTGATTCGTATATTTCTGTTATTGAAGCTATCAAACACGCTTCTTGGTCTTGTGGCGGTGTGCCAAAAATGTCGTGGTTGGATTCGGAAGATTATGAAAAAAATCCAAAAAAATTGGCTGAATTAAAAAAGTTTGATGCGATAATAGTTCCGGGAGGCTTTGGCACTCGCGGAGTAGAGGGGATAATCAAAGTTATCCAGTTTGCTCGGGAGAAAAAGATTCCATATCTTGGGCTTTGTTATGGTATGCAATTAGCGGCCATAGAATTTGCCAGAAATGTTTTGAAACTGAAAGATGCAGATACCATGGAGAGAAATCCAAAATCATCAAATTTGATTATTGGTATAAACCCAAATCAAAAAATGAATGTAAAAAATAATCGTTACGGTGGTACTATGAGGCTCGGAGCTTATAATTGTGAATTGAAGCCGGGAAGTTTAGTGGCTAAATTGTATGGTCAAAAAAATATTTCGGAACGCCATCGTCATCGTTATGAATTTAATAATGATTATAAGCAAGATATGGATAAAGCTGGTTTCAAAGTCGTTGGTTTGAACAAAGAAAGTGATTTGGTGGAGATTCTAGAGTTACAAAAACATCCTTTTTTTGTTGGAACTCAATTTCATCCGGAATTCAAGAGCCGACCACTCCAACCGCACCCTCTTTTTGTCGGTTTGGTAAAAGCAGCGATAAAGAGTTGATTTTTACTTTAAATACTGATAAAATAATCAGGCCTTATAAAGGGCCTGATTTTTGTTTAATTTAAGAAAAATATGTCATTTTTATCTAAGATTTTTGGTGATCCAAATGCAAAAGTAATTGAAGGGATTTTGCCGATAATAGAAAAAATTAATTCATTGGAAAGTGAAATGCAAAATTTAACTTTTGAAGGATTGCGTGCTAAAACGCAAGAGTTTAAAAGCCGTTTGCAATCCGGAGAAACTTTGGACGATTTATTACCAGAGGCTTTTGCGGTAGTTAGAGAAGCTTCCAAGCGTGTTACTGGGATGAGACATTATGATACTCAGCTTATTGGCGGGGTAGTTCTTCATCGTGGTCAAATTGCGGAAATGCATACTGGTGAAGGTAAAACATTGGTAGCAACATTACCTATTTATCTCAACGCTTTGGCCGGCAAAGGTGTTCATCTGGTCACGGTGAATGATTATTTGGCAAAACGTGATGCGGTGTGGATGGGTCAAATTTATGATTCCCTAGGTTTATCTGTTGGTATAATCCAAAACATGTTGGTTTCTTATAAATTTCATAAACATGAAGTAGAAGTAAAAGAAGAAAACGAAAATATAGAAGAAAATAAAGCTGTATATAAGGTGAAAACCGAATACCTTGTTTCTTGTAAACGCAAAGAAGCTTATGATTGCGATATAGTTTATGGTACTAACAATGAATTTGGTTTTGATTATTTGCGTGATAACATGGTTGGTTCTTTGGGGGATATGTCTCAGCGAGCTCCGTATTATGCTATCGTGGATGAGGTGGATTCTATTTTGATAGATGAAGCTAGAACTCCGCTCATTATCTCCGCGGCTGCGCAAAAAGCTACTGATACTTATTATAAATTTGCGGAATTGGTAAAAAGACTCAAAGAAAACGAAGACTTCAATGTGGATGAAAAAATGCGTTCAGCAACTTTGACGGAAAATGGCATACAAAGAATGGAAAAATTTTTGGGAGTGGAAAATATCTATGCCGAAGGAGGAATGCAAACTGTACATCACATGGAACAAGCGCTCAAAGCAGAAACTTTATTTAGAAAAGACCGTGATTATGTGGTGGAAAATAATGAAGTTGTGATAGTAGATGAATTTACCGGTCGCAAAATGCCTGGTCGTCGTTATAGTGAAGGTTTGCATCAAGCCATAGAAGCCAAAGAAGGAGTGGAGATTCAACGTGAAAGTCAGACTATGGCTACTGTTACTTTCCAAAATTATTTCCGCATGTATGAAAAATTGGCCGGGATGACCGGTACCGCTGTGACTGAAGCTGAAGAGTTTGGTAAAATTTATAATTTGGAAGTTGTTACTATCCCTACAAACAAACCAAGACAAAGAAAAGATTTGCCAGATAGAATTTATCGCACTGAGGATGTGAAGTTCAAAGCTATTGCCAAAGAAGTTAAAGCGCTACAACTCAAAGGACAGCCCGTGCTTATCGGTACTATTTCAGTTGATAAAAATGAATTGTTAAGTAATTATTTAGAGATGGAAGGCGTGCGCCATGAAATCCTCAACGCCAAAAACCACGAAAGAGAAGGGGAAATAGTTGCTCAAGCTGGGGCCCCTGGTGCTGTAACTTTGGCTACCAATATGGCCGGTCGCGGGGTGGATATTATTTTGGGTGGTAATCCTCCGGACAAAGAATTATCCGAAAAAGTCAAAGAACTCGGCGGTTTATTTGTTATCGGTACCGAACGTCACGAAAGTCGTCGTATTGATAACCAGCTTCGTGGTCGTGCTGGTCGTCAAGGAGATCCAGGTATGTCACAGTTTTATCTAAGCACAGACGATGATTTGATGCGTATTTTTGCCGGAGACAGGATTAAATCCGTGATGCACACTCTACGAGTGCCTGATGATATGCCGATAGAAAATAAAACCATTAGTAAAATTATTGAATCTGCACAACGCAAAGTAGAAGGTTTCCATTTTGATTCACGTAAACACCTGCTTGAATACGATGATGTACTCAATAAACATCGTGAAGTTGTTTATAATAAACGCCGTCAGATTTTGCAATCTTTTGAAATAGAGAGAAATGCTTTGCGAAATAACACCAATTTACAAGATGAAAAAACTCCAGGCTTCAAAACTTTGAGAGAATTAATTTTTGAAATGGTAGAACAAGAAATTGAAGGTGTAGTTTCTTTTCATACTAATTATGAAAATCATGATTCCTGGAATTTCCAAGAAATTGCAGAAACAGTCACTACGATTTATCCGCTCACAGATGAAGAAAAAAATAAAATACTGAATTTCAAAGCGGAAAAAGTCGGTTCTACTTTTATTGAAGAAAGAAGTGAATTGGTAGATTATCTGATATCTTTGGCAAAAACCAAATATGATGAATATTTGGTAAATAAAATAACAGAACCAGAATTTCTTTTGGAAGTGGAAAAACAAGTATTATTGCGCGGGATTGATAGTCTCTGGGTTGATCACCTTGTAGCTGTAGATTATTTACGAACAGGGATAGGTTTGCGTGGCTATGGTCAACGTGATCCATTGGTTGAATACAAAAAAGAAACTTATCACATGTTCAATCAGCTTTTGAGTTTGATACAAAAAGAAGTTGTTTATTCTGTTTATAAAGTTTATTTGGGCGTGGAAATGATGCCTAGTTTGATGGAAAAACAAAACTTGATTTATACAGGTGCAGAAAAAGAGGCAGGGGAAAAAGCTGTAATGATGAAAAAAAATAGTCAAAATAAAGAAGTGGGGAGAAACGACCCATGTCCATGCGGAAGCGGAAAGAAGTTTAAAAAGTGCTGTGGGGTGTAATTGGATAATCACCTTATTTCTCAACTAAATATTGCGCACAGTGTGTGAAACGTTAAAAAATGGATAAATATTAAACACTTCACCCTAGGGTGAAGTGTTTGTTTTGGCTTATTTTAGCGAAAATCTGTTTTATTGTTTTTTGCTTGAGTTTTGGAGAAAAATGGAGTAAAATATAGACATCTTATTTAAACAAATTATGGCAAAAAAATCATTAAATCAAAACTTGCATAATGCGAATAGAGCGAAAAAGGATGAGTTCTATACTCAACTTGTTGATATTGAAAAAGAGTTAAAACACTACAAAGATCAATTTCGTGAAAAAGTGGTTTATTGCAATTGTGATGATCCGTTTGAAAGTAATTTTTTCAAATATTTTGCCAATAATTTTAAGGCTCTTGGTTTGAAAAGACTTATTGCGACCAGTTATAAACCATCACCAATTGCCAATACTCAATTAGGATTATTTGGAGATGATAAAACACTTGTTCCTGAAAAGGGTCGCCCGAAAACCAATGCCAACAAATTCATTATCAATGAAGTCGGTGATCTTGATGGTGATGGAGCTTTTGATCTGAGAGATGTCGCCGAACAATTAAAGAGAAACAAAAACAATGAATGGTCGCCGCTCCAAGGTGACGGTGATTTTAGAAGTGAAGAAAGCATAGAATTATTAAAACAAGCGGATATCGTAGTAACAAATCCACCATTTTCTCTTTTTAGAGAATATGTCGCACAATTGGTTGAATATAATAAAAAGTTTTTGATTCTTGGTGATCAAAATGCTATCACCTATAAAGAAACTTTTAAATTGATCAAAGAAGATAAATTATGGCTTGGCTATGATAACGGAGGAACAAAATGGTTTCAGGTTCCTATGGATTATGATATTCCAACAGAAACAAGGAAAAAAGTTGAAAATGGGATTAAGTATTTTAGTATGGGCAGAATCGTTTGGTTTACAAACTTAGACACTATCAAGCGTCATCAAGAAATTACTTTATATAAAAAATATAATCCTAAAGAACATCTTGATTATACAAATTATAAAGCCATTAATGTTGATAAGGTAAGTGATATCCCGATGGATTATAAAGGGGTAATGGGTGTGCCTATAACTTTTTTAGATAAATATAATCCAAATCAATTTGAAATTATAGGTCAAACACATAGTGGCGATACTTCTTCAGAAGTTGAGGCTTTAAGAACAAATCCCGAACGAAGACATAGAGGGGTTGTTTCTGGTCAAGACAAAGAAAAATATGCTCGTATTTTAATTAAAAATAAAAAACCACAAAAATAATTTTATGGAAGAAGATGTTTTATTAAAAAATATAATAAATAAAGTGGGGTATGTAAGTTTAGTATCAAACTCTTTCTTTAAAAAAGATTTTGAAAAATTAAAAAATAATAAGTTTAAATTTGTTATTTTATCTCTAAATAGGTTGTTTATAAAAATTGATTATATACATAACGGAATAATAGATGCTTATTCATCTAAAAATTTTTATGTCATTAATATCTTAAAAAGAACATTGATGGAAGCGTATTTTAAACATTTATATATATATTCAAGAAGTTTACGAGAAGATTCTGACGATGTGGGTAAAGAATATATTAAAACATTAAAGTCTGCAGAAAATTTATCTGCATTTAGATTTATATCAAATTATCACAAAGAATCAAATATCATTTTAGATAATAAAACTATAAAATGGAGTACAAAAGGTGAAAAAAATGAAAAAATAAAAAAAATCGGAAACAAATTTGATTTAAAACAGATTTTTCACGATCTTTTGAGAAATATTAATGACAATAGTAAAAACGTTGTTGGAAATATTTTTAGAGAAGAGTATTTTATAAAATATATAGAAGAATATTCAAAATTGTCATCTTTTGTACACGCGGGGTCATATAGTGATAAAGTTTTTGAAACATTTCAATTGTCAAAAAATAAAGATAAGATTTTTGATGATTTACTAAAAAATTCATTTTATCTGTATGAATATACTGTAAAAAATACATTTCACTTTTTTAGTTTAATAAACACCGAATTGTATTGTCATTATAAATTAATTGAAAGTATTTTTTCTAAAAATATAAATAAATAATATGAAAATAAATTTACATAAAATAAAAATTTCAAAAGTTATTCAAGATTATAAAGATAGTGCTGAAGAGGGGGTGTCTGCTTTTGGTGGTAAACTAGATATTCGTCCAAAATATCAACGCGAATTTGTATATAGTGGAAAACAACGAGATGAAGTGATAAAAACTATTAAAAATGGTTTTCCTCTTAATGTCATGTATTGGGTTAAAAAAGAAGATGGTAATTTTGAAGTGCTTGATGGACAACAAAGAACAATTAGTATTGCTCAATTTGTAAACGGAGATTTTTCTATAGAATTTAATGGACGAACTGCTATGTTTCATAATTTAACCAAAGAAGAACAAAATCAGATTATGAATTATGAACTTATGATTTATTATTGCGAAGGGGCTGATAAAGAAAAACTGGATTGGTTTAAAATTATTAATATTGCTGGTGAAAAATTAACTGATCAAGAACTTAGGAATGCTGTTTACACCGGACCGTGGCTTTCTGATGCTAAATTAAAATTTAGTAAGACAAATTGTGCCGCGTATTTATTAGCAAATGATGGCGGGCAATTGGTAACCGGTTCTCCTATTAGACAAGAATATTTAGAAACTGCAATTTCTTGGATAAATAACAAAGAGATTGAAGAATACATGGCGAAGCACCAACATGATAAAAATGCGGATGAGTTGTGGAAATATTTTCAAAATGTAATTGAGTGGGTAAGAAAAAATTTTATTAATTACCGTAAAGAAATGGCAGGTGTGAATTGGGGTGAACTTTATAATGAGTTTAAAAACAAGAAATTTGATGCTAATAAATTAGAAAAAGAAATAAAAAAATTAATGCAAGATGAAGATGTGACAAAAAAGTCTGGTATTTATCCATATTTATTGACCAGAAAAGAAAAGTATCTTTCTATTCGAGCATTTACTCCAAATGTGAAAAGAGAATCATATGAACGACAAAATGGTATTTGTCCTGCGTGTAAAAAAGAATTCTCCATTTCAGAAATGGAAGGGGATCACATAAAACCTTGGAGCAAAGGTGGAAAAACAGATGCAAAAAATTGCCAAATGCTTTGTGTGGATTGCAATAGAACAAAGTCGGGGAAATAAAATTATAATTTTAATATGACAAAAATTGTTATTGAAAATCCGCAAAAAGAGTCTTTGATAGCCGAATTGTTAATTTTATACAAAACTTTTAAAAATATAAATTTAGAAGATGATGTTGAGTTTGATTTGTCAGAATTAAAATGGGTCCATCCTTTTTTATTGTTGCCCCTTATTGCTTTTAGTAAAGAAAATAAAAAAGTTAAATGTAGTTGTGGAGACGGTGAAACAATAAAATACCTACAAATGATTAAATTTCCGGAAGGTATTAATTCTGTAGATGATTTTGAAATGATGGTTGCACAATCTAAAACATATATTCCCATCAGTGTTTTGAAAAAAGAAAGTGGTGTAGAAAGAGAAAAACTGGAAGCTTTATTCTCCCAATTAGTTTATAAAATTCTAGGATCAATGAAAAATTCTAAAAATGCAGTTTATTATCCAATTTCTGAATTAGTTGGAAATATTTTTGATCACAGTAAAAAAGATACGGGTTTTATTTTTGGGCAGTATTATCCTAAAAAAGAATATTTGGACATATGTATTGTAGATTGCGGGAGAGGATTAAAACAAGCTTATATTGATGAACAGAAGAAAAATTTTGATCATGGACAAGCAATTGAAGAAGTGTTAAAAGGCAATTCCACTAAACCAGATAAAGAAAGAGGTTATGGAGTTCGCACTTCTAAAAGAATGGTGTGCGAAGCACTAGGAGGTCAATTTGTTTTAATTTCTGGTGATTCGGCTTTGATTTCTAGTAAATCAGAACAGCAGTTGGTTGCTTTGCCGGGTTTTAATTGGCAAGGGGTTATTGTAGCCTATAGAATTCCAAAACCTACTGGACCGGTTGACATTAGTCAATATTTGGAGTAAAATGAAAAATCGGGTATAATATAAATATATGACTAATCAAAGAGAAAAAATAGATGTTGCCAGTGTTTTAGCGCGAATCATAAGTTCGCGTGATGTTGTTGCTATTTTAAAAGAAAAGATAAATGATATTAATGCAGACCAAATAGATTTGGATTTTTCCAATGTAGAATTTATTTCACGTTCAGTTGCTCATGAATTGTTGGATTTAAAAGAAAAATTTAAAAATAATTTAACTAAACCAATGGAAATTAATTTTGATAAAGCCAATAATGATGTTGCTGACATGTTGAGAATAGTGGCGGCAAATAAAGCTGTTCCCAAGGAAAAGGAAGAAATTAAATTGAAAAAAATTAGCATAGGATCATTGATGCTTTAAAATTGAGCGCTTTCAAGGCGTTCTTTTTTATTTAAAGCCAAGATACAAAATTAAACACTTCACCCTAGGTTGAAGTGTTTAATATTTTTGCCTTATTTTAGTCAAAAAGCATATGTGGACGAATCACTTGCCAAAACAGAGAAAAAAGGGTAAAATTTGGCTAAATTTAACTATAGTATTTATTTAATTATTTAATCTATGGCTAGCAACATTGCACCAAAGAAATTTACACGAACCCAGATTCACTGGAGGGTAGTCGGTTCGTTTGCTTTGCTATTTCTGTGTCTGGCGATTATATTTCCGGGCGTGATAAATGGCGGTTTTAATTTTATTAATAATAAACTCGGAATCGGTGTTCCATTGTTACCTGACAATGGTTTTAATCTCGGTCTTGATTTACGCGGTGGAGTTCATTTGATTTATCAAGCCGATACTACAAATATTGCGGAAAAAGATAAAGCCGGATCAGTTGAAGGTGTGCGTGATGTGATTGAAAGACGTGTTCGCGGAGGACTCGGTGTTGCCGAACCTTTGGTACAAACTACCAGAGTAGGAGAAGAATATAGAGTTATAGTAGAGTTGCCTGGAGTGACTGATGTCAATCAAGCTATCACTATGATCGGGGAAACTCCGGTATTGGCTTTCAAAGAGCAAAATCTAGAAGGTCAAAGAGAAATGACTGCAGAAGAAACAAAACAAATGACTGAATATAACAAAGCTGCGGAGAAAAAAGTTGCCCAAGCTTATGCGGATTTACGCAAAGTTTCTTTTACCGAAGTGGTTAGTAGGTTTAGTGAGGATTTGGAATCAAAAAACAATAATGGCAACATGGGTTTCATAACTTCTTATCAATATCCTGAAATTTACGAATGGGCGCAAACTCATAAAAATGGCGAGACTAGTAAAACTGCGATTGAAAATGTAGAAGGTCTCAGTATTTTAAAAAGAATTTCAGAAAAAGACGGTGAAAAAGAAGTAAACGCTTCTCATTTATTGATCTGCTACAAAGGAGCGCAAAATTGTGATAGTAATTTGTATAAAAATAAAAATGAAGCCAGAGCAAAAATAGAAGAGCTAAAACAGCAAGCTACACCAAATAATTTTGCTGATTTGGTAAAACAATATTCCACTGAACCGGGCGCTGATCAAAGAGATGGGGATTTGGGATGGTTTAGCAAAGGTGATATGGTGCCAGAATTTGAAAATGCTGTTTTTGCTATGTCCAAAGGACAAATCTCAGAAGTGGTAGAAACAGATTTTGGTTTTCATTTGATTAATCTCAAAGACGAAAGAATTCCAAAAGAATATGAAGTGGCTAGAGTTTTGATAAAAACAAAAAGTAAAACTGATTTTGTACCACCAGCTGAAGAATGGATGGATACTAAACTTTCTGGTAAACAGCTCAAAAGAGCGGAAGTACTCTCTGATTCTCGTACCGGACAAGTGCAAGTTAGTTTGCAATTTGATTCAGACGGAGCCAAATTATTTGGTGAAATTACAGAACGCAATGTTGGAAAGCCGGTGGCTATATTTTTGGACGGGCAACCTATCAGTGTGCCAACCGTCAACGAACCTATTCGTGATGGAAGCGCGGTAATCTCCGGAGATTTCACTTGGGAAGAATCCAGATTGTTGGCTCAAAGATTAAATTCAGGTGCGTTGCCTGTGCCGGTAGATTTGATCTCTCAACAAAAAGTAGACGCCACTCTGGGCGCCGATTCTTTGACTTCCAGTTTCAAAGCTGGGGTTTGGGGTTTGTTGTTAATAATTTTATTCATGATTGCGTATTATAGAATTACCGGAGTTATTTCCGTGATTTCACTTGCGATTTATGGAGCTATAACTTTGGCTTTGTTCAAAATACTCGGCGTGACATTGACCTTATCTGGTATCGCTGGTTTTATACTTTCTGTTGGTATGGCGGTAGACGCCAATGTATTGGTGTTTGAAAGATTGAAAGAAGAGTTAAAAAATAAAAAGACTTTATCCACAGCTGTAGAAGAAGCGTTTATTCGTGCTTGGAGTTCTATCCGCGACGGCAATATTACCACTCTTATCAGTTGCGCTTTCTTGATTTGGCTTGGCACCGGTTTTGTGCAAGGTTTTGCCGTGACTTTGGCTATCGGTATTTTGGTTTCTATGTTTACTGCGGTTACCGTGACTAGAATTTTATGTCGTTTTTCTTTTGCTTGGTTTAAACCGGAAGGCAATCGATTGTTTTTAGGTTATACCCAAAATCAAGAAAACGTTGTTAATAATGAAATTAAAAAATAAAACCTATGAACATTCCATTTATTAAATATTCAAAAGTTTGGATCGGTCTGGGTGTCGCTTTTGTGACAATATCTTTATTTTTTATAATTCTTTGGGGGTTACGTCCGGGGATAGATTTTACCGGAGGATCTTTGATGGAAGTTGAATTTGAAAAAGAAAGATTGTCCTCAGAAACTATTATCCGTATTTTTGAAGAAAAAGAAATTAAAAATGTATCAATTCAAAAATCAGAAGATAAAATATTGATTTTACGCACTGTGTTTTTGGATGAAGAAAAACACCAAGAGATTTTAACGAAAATCAAAGAAGAAAGCGCGGATCAAAGTTTGATTGAAAAACGCTTTGAAACTATCGGGTCTTCTGTCAGTAAACAATTACGAGAAAGAGCAGTGCTTGCAATAATATTTGTAAGTATCGGTGTTATTTTGTATGTAGCTTATGCTTTCCGCAAAGTTTCTCAACCAGTAAAAAGTTGGAAATATGGACTATTGGCATTGGTGGCAGTATTTCATGATTTGATTGTTGTAATGGGTGTTTTTGCTATTTTGGGAAAATTCAAAGGAGTGGAAATTGATACAGCATTTATAGTGGCCTTGCTTACCGTGCTTGGATATTCTATCAACGATACCATAGTTGTATATGATAGAGTTAGAGAAAATCTCATTCACCGCGGTAATCGTAGTTTTTCCGAGGTTGTTAATGATGGTTTGAATCAAACTCTTTTCCGTTCTATCAATACCACCGCTACCACACTTTTACCTTTGTTGGCTCTGTTTTTCTTTGGCGGAGCGACAATCCATAATTTTGTTTTAGCTTTGATTATCGGTATTATTTTCGGCGCGTATTCTTCTATTTTTATCGCCTCATCTTTGTTGGTAATGGTAGAAAATTGGCAAAGAACTAAAAAGGTTTGGTAAACCTCAATAAATTAAAAATCCCCCGAAATTTCGGGGGATTTTTGTTTAAACTTAATTTATGATATAATATAGAAGTCAAAAGTCCGTAAAGTCCTTAAGGTCCATAAAGACTTTAACTTTATAGACTTTATGACTTTATAGACTTTATTGATTTTTAATTTTATGTCTGACAACACAGTAAAACATTTAGTTTCTTTTTTAGCGACTATTTGTTGTCTTTTGGCTTATATCGCCGGTTATTTTTCAGG
>CAYRYH010000016.1:0-18230 GCA_964428525.1 uncultured Gammaproteobacteria bacterium
TCCCAAATCCTAAACCCTAATTATATTTGGACATTTAGGCATTGGACATTGATTGGACATTGGGATTTGGACATTGGGATTTAAAAATTTTTCAAAATTTTATTCTATGTCTTGGTTTCTCATCGCATTAATTGGTTATTTTGTTTTGGCGGGAGTTTCGGTTTCCGACAAATTTATATTATCGGGCAAATTGGCTACTCCGGGAGTTTTTGTTTTTTATTCCACTGCACCACTTTTGGTTTTATTTTTATCTTTATTTTTTGGAGTGGAGATTTTTGTGGGCTCGGGTTTATTTTGGGCGGCGATTTCTGGACTGGCTTTGCTTTTTGGTTTTTGGACGATGTATAAAGGATTTTTCAAAAGTGAAGTTTCTCATGCCGGGCCTTTGCTTGGTGGAGTCATGCCTTTGTTCGTATTGATTATTAGTTTTGGTTTTTTGGGAGAAGTATTAAGCGGTAAACAATTATTAGCTTGCTTTTTCCTTATCTGTGGTTCTTTTTTGATTTCATTTGAAAAAAGCGAAAAACACAATGGTTGGCATCGGGGATTTGCTTGGATAATCTTGGCCGGATTTTTCTTCGCTGTTTCTCACGTATCGGCTAAATATTTATACGATGTTTATGGTTTTACATCGGGCTTGATTTGGACCAGGGGAATGTCTGGGGTATTTGGTTTGTTTTTATTTTTATTACCATCAGTCAGAATGGAAATTTGTTCGTGGTTTAAAAAAGAAAATTGTGTGCCAAAAGAAAAAAATAAAAACAAAAATTGGTTGATAGTTTTGAATAAAACTTTTGGTATAGTCGGTGTATTTTTGGTACAGCTGGCTATAGCTATTGGTAGTGTTTCTATAATAAACGCTATGGCTGGAGTACAATTTGGATTGTTGATAATTTTAGTAGCTTTGTTGAGTCGTTTTTATCCGAAAATTCTCAAAGAAGAATACAGTAAGCTGGAAATAGTGCAGGAAATAATCGCGGTAGTTGTGATTGGGGTGGGGTTGGGGATGCTAATATAGATTTAATGACCAAACCCCAATGACCAATGACCAATTAAACCTGCCCGCCATCGGCTACGCCTTAGGCGTTAGCAGGCGGGTCCCAAATCCTAAACCTTACCGTCATTCTGAGTGAAACGAAGAATCCCTTGTAGTGTAAATTAATATTTAAGCATTGTTTAAGGGATCCTTCGCTACTCTCAGGATGACGATTTGGACATTTAGGCATTGGGCATTGATTGGTCATTGGAAATTGGTCATTGGGATTTTTAATTTATAAGTATGTTTTATAAAAAAGTTTTAAAATACACATTAATTTTTTTATTAGTAGTCGGTTTTCTTTACGCCCAGGCTTGGCTTTTGAGTTTGAAAAAAAACGAAAGCGTTGTTTTTGGCGCCAGCTTTACACCTGATTACGCAAGATATTTACAAGTTGATGAGAAACATGTTTTTGAAAAAATAATTAATGATTGGGGTTTCAAATATGTGCGTTTACCGGTGCAGTGGAACAATGTAGAAAAAGAACAAGGAAAATTTGATTTTAGCGAGACAGATTATTTTATGAAAGAAGCGGAAAAAAATGGAGTTAGAATTATTTTGGCCATTGGTCAAAAAACTCCGCGTTGGCCAGAATGTCATGTTCCAGGTTGGACTGAAAGTTTGGATGATAAACAATATATTGAAAATTTGAATAATTATATTACTCAAACTGTAAATAGATACAAAGATAACCCGGCTTTGGAAATGTGGCAAGTGGAAAATGAGCCATTTTTACCTTTTGGGATTTGTCGTAAAAGTTTCAAATATAAAGATTTAAAAGCCGAAGTAGAGTTAGTCAGAAGTTTGGATGAAAAACATCCTTTTATCACCACCGATAGCGGAGAGCTCAGCACTTGGCAACGTAGTGCTAGGGTAACTGAATATTTTGGCACTACCATGTATCGTGTGATTTGGAATAAATATTTTGGTTATTTTGATTATGATTGGTTGCCTCCGTTTTTTTATGTTGGTAAACTGTGGTTGACCGGTAAAAATGTATCCCATGCTTTTGTGATGGAGTTACAAGCCGAGCCTTGGGTAGAAACGCATTATTTGACACTAACCCCTATGGACGAACAGTATAAATCTATGGATTTGACGCGGTTACAGAAAAATATTGTTTATGCACAAAAAGTTGGTTTTCCGCGTGCTTATCTCTGGGGTGCGGAGTGGTGGTATTGGTTAGTCGAGAAACAGGGGATAAATGATTTTGCGGAAGAAATAAAGAAATTAAGAAAAGAATAAAATTACATATACATAAATAAAAAATACCGATTTTTCGTAATCGGTATTTTTTATTTTCGTAGTTTCGTAATTTTTCGTATGTTCGTACGTAATTCGTAATTCTATTTTAACTCTATCTGAAACACCTTGCCCTTATCTAAAATATAAGCGGTTTTATTTTTTTCTTCAATTATCATGTCTGTTGGTTCTTCAAATTGATCAGAGGTGTATTGTTCTTTGAGTGACCCATCTTTGTTTAATATAATCAATCTTTTTCCGACACGATCCAATACATAAATAAAATTATCTTCAGAATAAGTCCAGATTTTAGAAATCGAATTTAAACTAGGTTCCACATTTTTCAAACTAAAAGGCACTGTTTCTCCATTATTAAATTTTATAATTTCACCATTTTCTTTTGCTAAAAATAGATCTCCATCAATTGTCAGAGATACACCTCTTTTGATGTCAATATCCGGGGTTTTGACCCATTCTTTACCTAGACCATAACCGGAAGTTATGGCATCGTGTCGTAATATGTTGTTGTTTAAAATATCCAAAGTGTAGAGGCGCCCATTATAAACGAGCATTTCTTGGATGTTTATATTTTCATTTGGGAAACTGATACTGAGTTTTTCAAATGAATTTAATTCGGAATCATATTTGTAAAGATTTTTGTTTTCGGTAAAAAATAAAGTATTTTTACCATCGCGAAGAGAAAAAGATAAAGCAGGCTTTTCGTTGTTTGGAATTTTTAAAGTAACGGTAGCATCTTTTGTTAATAAATTATAAACATAAATGGCATCAGATTTTTTATTGTAAGAAAGAAGTCGGCTGTCTATTTTTGCAAAATTTCTTATATCTTCATAGCCGAAAATATTCCAATTGGTTAATAAATTTATTTTTGGATTTTTGACAAATTTTTGAATTTCTTTTTCCAAATCTTCAAAGCGTGTTTTTAAATCACGGCAAGTAGCGGCATCAATTTCTCTGCAATTTAAATTATTAAATATTTCTTTAATTTCGTTTTTAGAAGAGCTTATTGCTATTTGATCTCCATAAATCATGGTTATTTCTATTTCTTCCAGTTTTTCTTCGATCAAAGCAAAAGTTTGTTTATAATGTAAATCTATTGCTTGAGATTTTTTGGTTTTTTGTAAAATAATCAGACTTCCGATAAAAAATATCAAAACCAAAATAGATAATATTCCTAATATTTTTGTTAACAAAGGTAAGTGTTTGAAATTTTGTTTGTAGCTGTAAATAGCCTGTGCCCAACGATCTTTGATTTGACGGCGGCGATTCTTGATGTTAAAAGCAAAAAAGAATAAATCTTTGAATCCTTTGCTGATACTTATAAAAAGAGCTGTTAATAATAATACCACCCACCAAAGGAAACGACCAAGATTTTTCAAAGCCATCCAAAGATATTTTAAAATTATTTTTGAAATTGCAGAAAAACTATCTTTACTAATTTTGTCGGCAAAACGTTGTTTCAAGTGGGTAGAATTTGTAGCTTCAATATTTATAGTATTTTGAGGGATTTCTTTTGAAACAGCAACTTGTCTATTTTTATTAAGTTCTTTCACTCTGTTTTTAAAAGAAGAAAACATGTTTTCCCAAAGAGAAGGGGAAAGCGTGTTGGCGGTGTTTTGTTCAGTTAGAAAAAGAGAATTAACTTTTTCTCCTAAACCTGGACGAGGCCAAGGTTTTTTTTCTACGGTTTTTTCTAAAATAATTTTATCTTGCAAATGAATAGTTAGCCCGCCAAAAGAAAGTCCGTTATTAAGTTCTGATAAAACACGATGGATGTGTTCAGAACTTTGTTTTGGAGGTCTGGTGGTGATTACTTTTTGTAAGCGGTCATGATTAAAATAATCAGTTATTTTTTGAGTACTGACAAAAAAGAAATCAGAAGCATTGACTTTGCCTTGTACTATTTGAGAAAAAAGAGTTTTCTGATTTTCTTCCCCGTTATTTTCCAAAGGTTCAGCCAAGTCCATTTTTTTATAAACACCTTCTTTGTTTTTGTAAAAAAGTAAAATAGTCGGTTGTCCGCAATAGGAAAATACTATTTCATTGCTTTTGATAGCCCCGATGGTGCAATTAAGAGATAAATTGAGATTGAAGACGGATAGGTTTTGTTGGTTTATTTTTTCCAAAACCAACTCCAAAGCATTTCTGCCGTTTTGATCCGATGTTTCGTAATATTGGTTTTCTATATCAGTAAGTATTTTTTGCAACTGAGTCATCTGTTCAGCGGTTCCGTGGTTTATTTCACAGATAGCAAAAAAATACCCTTTTTCTTTTTCTTCGGTTTCGTTGGTAGGTTGTATCAGATTGAGTAAAACGTGGGAAATTTCAGGCCGTCCACCTTCCACGAAAAACTCATTTAATTGAAGAAGTTTTTCCATAAAACTTTGACTTTTTAGATTGTTTTTATTATACTAATAAAGAAGAAAAAACACAATAGATAAAATTTTATGCTTGAACACCTTTTTGGTTCAAAAACCAGATTAAAACTGTTGAAGGTATTTTTCGCTTACCCAGAGCGTTCTTTTTACGTTCGAGAGTTAACCAGGCTTTGCGACAGTCAAATCAATGGAATCAGACGAGAAATCTCCAATTTAGAGTCTTTGGGGATAATATCCAAATTAAATAAAGAGGAAAATAAAGAAAGCAACAGAGAAAATACCAAAAGTTTTAGACTAGAAACTGGATTTTTATTGTATCCGGAGCTCAAAAAACTTTTAGACAAAGCTCAAATGTTGGAAGAAAAAGAGTTTATTGAAGAAATTCAAAAAAAGGCTGGGAAAATCAAATTTATGATTTTAACCGGTTATTTTACTCAAGACAAAACAGCCTCCACCGATTTATTGATAGTTGGAGCTTTAAAAGAAAATATTTTAAGTAAAATCATCCATTCTTTTGAAAAAAGTATTGGGAAAGAGTTGCGATATACTATCTTTTCAGAAAAAGAGTTTACCGATCGTCGAGAGATGGGTGATAAATTTTTGTACAATTTATTGGAAAATCATTATATCAAAGCAGTTGATGAATATAATTTGTTAAGTTAATATGTTCCTTTTTTTAGATAATAGTATTGAAAAAGAGCTGGTTTTTGTCAAAGTTGATAAAAATGCAAAAGTAGAAAAATTTTTTTTTAAAAACAAAAAAGCTAATCAAGGTCCGCTTTTTTGTTTTAGTGAATTGGTTGAAAATAAAAAAATAAAATTAAAAGAAATTGAAGGTGTCGGTATTTTGATAGGAGTTGGTCGTTTTACAGCAACTCGCATTGCCGTAACTTTTGGAAATTTTTTAAGTTTTTTTCTCAAAAAACCAATTGTGGGTATGCGAGAATTTGAAGTAAAAAAATTTTTGCAACAAGTTAAAAAAGCTAAAAAAGGATATTATTTAAGTGCAAAATACAGCGGAGAAGCCAATATAGGCAAAAGTAAGAAAGAATTATGATTTCTGATTATAATAAATATCGTTTTTATGAGATTTTGCCAGGTTTTAGTATTTGGTTTACTTTGGTGATGACTGTGTTTTTGTCATTTGTTAAACCTCTTTGGATGATCTATTTTATTTTGGTTTTTGATGTTTATTGGGTTTTACGAGTAGCTTATTTTTCTATCTATCTATTATTGTCTTGGTTTCGTTTTCGTAAATCTATCAAAAAAAATTGGTATCAAATATTGCAAGAAAAATTTCCTGTCTGTTTACAAGAAAAAAAACATGTTATTTTTTTGCCGGTATATAATGAAGATTATGAAGTTTTGCAAACCACATTAAATAGTTTTTTATCTTCAAGTTATCCAGCGATAAATATTTATGTGGTGATTTCTGGAGAAGAAAGAAAAAATGAGCATTGGCAAAATTTACAAATCAAGATTAAAGAAGAATTTTCCGGTAAGTTTGCCGATTTGATTTTCAACACCCATCCAAAAAATTTACTGGATGAAATCCCTGGGAAAGGTAGTAATATTCACCATGCAGAAATGGAGTTTAAAAAATACGCTGATGAAAAAAAATGGGATTATAAAAATATTATAGCTTCTGTTTTTGATGTTGATACAGTGGTACATCCGGAGTATTTTGCTCATCTATCGTATATGTATTGTTTGCATCCACGACCGCATCGAAGTTCTTTTCAACCTATAACTTTATACAACAATAATCTTTGGGAATCACCATCTGTTTTGAGAGTAATGTCTTTCGGTACAACTTTTTGGATGCTTTTTTCACTCGCGCGTTTGGATAATTTGGTAACTTTTTCTTCGCATAGCATGAGTTTTCAGGCTATCATGGATGTTGGAGGTCACGCCAAAAATATTGTTTCCGAAGATTCCAGAATATTTTTTCAATGCTGGTTACATTACAAAGGTGATTATGAAGTGACTCCTTTGTATATCCCTGTTTCTATGGATACGGTTCGCGATGATAGTATTTGGAAGAGTTTAAAGAATTTATATTTTCAACAAAGACGTTGGGCCTGGGGCACAGAAAATATACCTTATTTGATTTGGCAATTAAAAAAAGTAAAAGAAATTTCTTTGTATAAAAAAATTTCCATTGTTTTTCGTGAATGGGAGGGGAAATGGAGCTGGGCGGTGGTAGCTGTATTGATAACACTGGTTGGTCGGTTGCCGTTATATGTAGCTGGAGATGAAGTTCGACAAAGTGCTTTATTTTTTAACACTCCCCATATTTTGGAAATTATGATGACGATGGCGATGAGTGGTTTGTTAATTTCGGCAATTTTGAGTATGTTGGTGTTGCCTCATAAACCACAAAAAGAATCGCATTTTAAATATATCACCATGGTTTTACAATGGGCAGTATTGCCGGTTTCTTTGATATTTTTTTCAGCAATACCTTGTATAGATGCAGTTACACATCTGATGTTTGGAAAATACCTTGGTTTCAATGTTTCGCAAAAAAAGAGATGATTTGTAAAAGTTTTAAATAAAATTAATAAAAAATTTTAAAAAATAATTATGTTGAAAAAAATTTTTTATATTCTACTAACTATTGCTTTGTTGATGGTGATTGCGGGAATAGCTATGTTTTCTTGGTTTAAAAATGGTGGTGCTCAGCAATATGTTTTGGAAAATTATGGAAAACCAATCATTGAAAACGATTATCTCTACGACATAGTCAGAGATACTTTGGGGTTTGAAGAAGATAAGCATATTTTGTTTTTATTTTTAAATAATACTGAATTACGTCCAGGTGGAGGTTTTATAGGTTCTTATGCAGTTGTTAGAACTTCCAGAGGTACACCTCATCTGCTCAAAGTTGAAGGGACGGAAATAATAGATAATTTAGCAGTCTCTTTTTTAGACACTGTTCCACCGCGACCAATCAAAGATTATTTAGGGGTTGAAAAATGGTATTTCCGCGATAGCAATTGGTCTCCGGATTTTGCTTTATCTTCTCAAAAAAGTGTAGAGATATACGGCAAAGAAAAAGGCTTAGCAGCTGATGAAATAGATTATGTTTTGGGAGTGACACCTACGGTAATAAAAGAGATATTAAAAATTACCGGCCCTATCAAAGCCGGTGGAATGGAATTTAATGAAGAGAATTTTGTGGAAAAATTACAGTGGGAAGTGGAATATGGTTATACTAAACAAGGCATTTCATTTGATGACAGAAAACAGGTTTTGAAAGACTTAACCAGAGAAATTCTTATAAATTTTGGACGTGATTTTTTGAAGTATAACAAAGAATTGATGGCTTTGGCCAAAAAAATGTTGGAGGAAAAACAAATAATTATTTATGCTCTTGATGAAAAGATGCAAGAAAATTCTCGTCTTGGCGGTTGGAGCGGAGAAATCAAAGAAACAAAGGGAGATTACTTGCTTTGGGCAGATGCTAATTTAGGAGCTTTAAAAACTGATTTGGCCATAGAAAGAAATTTGTCATACACCATCACTCCGACAACCAGTGGTTATATTGCCAAAGTTTCTATGATCTATGATCATAAAGGTTCATTTGATTGGCGCACCACCAGGTATAGAACCTATGCACGAGTTTTTGTGCCAAAAGGAAGTAGGTTGATAAAAACTACTGGAGCGATGTTTAAAGAAAAAAGTTCTGAAGCACCAATTATTGAAGAGGGTTTGGAAAAAGATAAAATGTGGTTTGGGACTTTTATTGCTATTGAACCTGGAAAAAAAGGAGAATTATCTTTTGAATTTTACTTAGCTCCGCAAATTGTTTCTTTGATAGAATCTGGTAAATATGATTTGTTAGTGCAAAAACAAATTGGCACGTTATCTCATGGTTTGACACTGGTTCTTGATTTTGATAAAAAGATAAGTAATGCTTTACCGGCCGAGGATCCTAGTGATTTTGGAGATAATGTTTATAAAATAAAAACAAATCTGCGTTTAGACAAAGTATTTAATGTTGATTTCTAATCGTTTATTCAATATTTGCAATTTTGATTGCAACTTGTAACTCAATAATATGTTTATAAAGAAAGTTGGAATAGATTTGGGGACAAATAATGTAATGGTTTATGTTCCAAAAAAGGGGATCGTGGTAAATGAACCGGGTGTTGTGGCTATTTCCAAAGTTGATGGTAAAATTTTGGCCGTAGGTTTAGAAGCCAAAGATATGACTGGTAGAACTCCTGATAGTATTATTGCAGAACACCCTCTCAAAGAAGGGGTTATTGCCAATTATCATATTACTGAAGCAATGTTACGTTATTTTATTAATAAAGCTTTGGGAGGTATCCATTTATTTCGTCCTGAAGTGATGGTGGCTGTACCTGCTGGAATCAATTCTACTGAAAGACGTGCTGTAATAGACGCTACGATTGCTGCTGGCGCTAGAGCAGCCCATCTTATCAAAGCTCCTTTGGTGGCGGCAATAGGTGCTGATATTCCAATTGGCGCAGCTTCTGGACACATGGTGATAGATATTGGGGCGGGCACAGCAGAAATTGCCGTGATATCTTTGGGTGGTATAGTTTCTTGGGGGTCAGTTAGAGTTGGTGGAAATAAATTTGATCAATCCATTAGTGATTTTATTCGTCGTAAATATAATTTGGAAATAGGGGTGCATACTGCTCAAGAAATAAAAATTACAGTCGGTTCAGCTATGTATATCGCCAAGTCATTGACCGTAGATATCAAAGGAAGAGATTTGATAACTGGACTTCCTAGGGTTGTAAATGTAACTTCAGACGATGCAACAGAAGCATTGCAACACGACTTAAATTTATTGATAAATGCCATAAAAGAAGTTTTGCACAAAACTCCTCCAGAACTTTCCGCTGATGTGATGGATAAAGGTATTATTTTGACCGGCGGCTCAGCTTTATTGCGTAATTTGGACGAACTTATAACTCAAGCTACCGGTGTACCGACTTATGTGGCAGATGATCCTATGTTTTGTGCGGCCAAAGGGACGGGGATAGCGCTAGAAAACATAGAAAGTTACAAGAGAAGCATTTTGGCAACGAAATAAAATTAGACTTCAGTCTACGGTCTACGGACTTCGCGAAGACTGTGGTCTATAGTCCGAAGACTTGCTTGATTAAAAGTTTTGTTTTTTAGAAAATAATATTTTGATAAATAAACAAAGTATGTATGACGATAGGGATTGAAGCTAATCATGCCAACAAAGAACAAAGAACAGGAGTGGAGAATTATTGTTGGTATGTTATAAAAAATTTAAAAAAACAAATACCCTCTGACGCGAGGGTAATTTTGTATACTCAAGAACCTCTTTTACCAGAACTTTTATCAGAAATGCCAAAAAATTGGGAAGTAAAGATTTTGAAATGGCCGTTTAAAAAACTTTGGAGCCAGTTCCGTCTGTCTTTTGAGTTGTTCAAAAATAAGCCGGATGTTTTTTTTGCACCTGGGCAATTAATTCCTTTTTTTTGCCCCACAAAAACAGTAGTTACTGTGCATGATAGTGCTTTTATGCTTTTTCCAAAAGCTTATAGATTTTTTGGTAGACAATATTTAAAATGGATGAATAAAAGAATTGCCAGAGTTGCGAATAAAATTTTAACCCCTTCACAGTTTAGCAAAGATGAATTTATCAAGTTGTATAAATTTCCAGAACAAAATGTAATCGTCACTCCACTGGGGTATAATCAAGATATTTATTTTGATTATACAAAAAATTATTTAAAACCAGACCTATCCTTTTTGCACACAAACAAGCCCTTTATTTTTTATGTAGGTAGATTGGAAGAAAAGAAAAATACCCTAGCTTTGATTCATGCCTTTGAAAAAGTAAAAAAAGATTACGATATTGCTTTGGTTTTGGCAGGTAAACCGGGCTGTGGTTATGAAAAAATTTCAATAGCTATTGAAAATAGCGTATATAAAAATGATATTGTTTTACCAGGTTGGTTGAGTGATAAACAGATATCAGAATGCTTTAATCAGGCGGAAATATTTGTTTTTCCTTCATTTTATGAAGGTTTTGGGCTACCTCTTTTGGAAGCAATGGCTTGTAATTGTCCGATTTTAGCATCTAAAGGACATAGTTTAGAAGAAGTTGGAAATGATGCTGTTGAATATTTTGATCCCCAAAATAAAAATGAATTAGTGGATAAATTGATAATTTTGCTTGGTGATAAAAATAAAAGAGATTTTTTACGCCAAAAAGGTTTAGAACGTGTACAAAATTATAGTTGGGAGAAAACCGCGGAATTAACCGCAAAAATTCTTTGCGGGTTGCATTTTTAGCCAAAATTTGGTATATTATAATCCAAAATAATGTGTTTATAGGAAATCAAAAAAATGTTAATTTCTTTGAAAAAGCCTTTGAAAATGGCGGTCTTTCGCATGCCTATTGTTTATGTGGTCCGGAAAGTGTAGGAAAGCTCACTTTGGTGTTTAAATTGGCCGCAAAAATACTTCAAATCAAAGAAGAGGATATAAAATCTAGCCCAAATTTTTATTATTTTGAAAAAACTATTGATGAAAAAACAGGGAAGATCAAAAAAGAAATAACTGTG
Source organism: uncultured Gammaproteobacteria bacterium (assembly GCA_964428525.1). Classification (GTDB taxonomy): domain Bacteria; phylum Patescibacteriota; class Patescibacteriia; order Magasanikbacterales; family GWA2-37-8; genus JAKLGL01. The sequence continues at coordinate 11,256 of CAYRYH010000016.1, forward strand.
TCCCAGGCAAGAGAAATAAAAGAAAAAATGACAAAAAAATCATGGGGACAGTTCGGTCAGGTTTTGGTGTTAAATGGAGTTGAATTTTTAAACGAAGAATCAGGAAATGCGATATTAAAAGCATTGGAAGAACCAGCGGAGAAAAGTTTTTTGTTTTTACTTGGTGATCATGAAAAAAATATTTTACCGACTGTTTTATCTAGATGTCAAAAAGTATTTTTTTCACCAGTTGACAAGAAAGAAATTTTTTCCGGTTTGATTAGTTTGGGTTATGAAGAAAAAATAGCAGAATTATCAGCATCTTTTTCTAGGGGTTTGCCGGGTAAAGCTATTAGGCTAGCAAAAGAAAAAGATTTTTTAGAAGAAATAAAAACTGAAACTAGAAAATGGTTGTCGTTTTTTAAAATGAATTTTTCACAAAGATTAGAAGAAATGGAAAGTATATTATCTGATAAAGACGGAAACAAAGTCAGAGAAGAATTGATTAAAAAAACTGATTTTTGGATAGAACTTTGGCGTGATTTGTTAATTTTTAAAACCACTGGACAAAATAATTTATGGTTAAGTGAAGCGGAAATGTCTGCGCTTGATTATAATCCGCAACAGATAGGGGAGATAATAGATGAAATTATCAATAGTCAAAATTATTTAAAAAGCAACATTCAAACTCGTTTGGTTGTTGAAAGATTATTATTAAAATTTTAATTTAAATTTATGCGTATCAAATCATCTATACTTTTTGTAGTTTTGGGAGCACTGCTATTTGGGGGTGCTAGTTGCGTTAGTCTCGGGCAAAAAGATGCTGGTCCGATGGGCGTTTTTCGTTCCTTGGACAAAGGACAAAACTGGGAAGCTGTTAGTGCTTTTCCTACTCCGCAAGGTGTAAAAAGTATCGCTGGTTTGAAGGTTTATCGTATTTTTGAAGATCCAGGTGATTCAAATGCTTTTTATCTAGGAACTCGCGGACAAGGACTTTTTTATACATATGATAATGGAGATAGTTGGAGAGATGTTCCTTTTTTTGCTGATCAATTTATCTATGCTTTGGCGGTAGATTCCAAAGATAAATGTCTGATTTATGTGAGCAATGGTCCAAATATTTACAAAACTACTGATTGTAGCCGAACTTGGAATTTAGTATTTACCGAAAATAGAAGTAACGAAAGATTTGTTTCTTTGGCCATTGATAATTCTTCTTCCAAAACCGTTTATGGCGCACAGCTGAATGGAGATATTTTGGTATCTCGTGATGAAGGTAAAACATGGCAAACTATCAAAAGATTTGGTTTTCAACTACAACAAATGGAGGCTGATCATAAAGTTCCAGGAAGATTATATTTAGCTGCTTATCGCAACGGTCTTTATCGCACTGATGACGGTGGTAAAAATTGGACTACATTAAATACAGAGCTCAAAAAAATAAGTAATGACGCCTTTAATTTTTATCGTTTGATTATAAACACTTCACAAAAAGATGGATTATATTGGATAAGTAAATATGGTATTTTAAGATCAGACGACGCTGGAGCAAACTGGACAGAATTGAAACTTTTGACTCCACCGGGATCAGCTTCTATTTTGGCTTTTGATGTGAATGAAAAAAATCCAAAAGAAATTTATTACACCGCTTCTCAATTGGGAGAAAAAAATGTGCATATTAAATCCACTTTTTACAAATCTTCCGACGGAGGTGCAACTTGGGAGACAAAAAAATTACCGACAAATACTTTGCCGGTGATGATTAAAATTCATGCGCAAAACGACAATGTTTTGCTAATGGGTTTTACCGTACTTAATTAATTTATTTTTTTATGAATTTAAATACTTTTAAAAACGATTTTGATAAAGTTATAGAATTTTTAAAGACTGATATTACTGGTTTACGTACCGGGCGAGCCAATACCGCTTTGGTAGAAAATATTTTAGTAGAAGCGTATGGTTCAAAACAACAATTAAAAGCCATGGCTTCTATCTCAGTGGCTGACTCCAAAACACTCAATATTGAACCTTGGGACAAAGGTTTGTTGGCAGCAGTAGAGAAAGGAATTAGAGATTCAGGTATGGGGGTAAATCCAGTGAATGATGGGCGTTTGATCAGAGTTTGTTTACCAGAATTGACTGTAGAGCGTCGTGCTGAATTGGTAAAAGTACTACACCAAAAATTAGAAAATGCTAGAATTTCTGTGAAAAAAATAAGAGAAGAAATAAAAGGACAAATTTTGGAAGAAGAAAAAGAAAAGACAATTTCTGAAGACGAAAGGTATCATTTGCAAGAACAATTGGATGAAATGGTAAAAAAATACAATGAAGATATAAAAAATATCGGAGAAAATAAGGAGGCTGAAATAACTAATGTTTAATTTATGTCTGGAAAATTTGATAATTTAATCGCTTTGGCGAAAAGAAGAGGGTTTATTTTTCAATCAGCAGAAATATATGGTGGATTGTCAGCTTCTTATGATTATGGTCCACTTGGTGTAGAATTGAAAAATAATTTGAAAAAAGCTTGGTGGAAAAAAATGGTTCAAGAGAGAAATGATGTAGTGGGTTTGGATTCAGCTATCATGACTCCAAAAATTGTCTGGGAAGCATCCGGACATCTACAAAATTTCAATGATCCACTGGTAGAATGCAAAAGTTGTCATCATCGTTTTCGTGCCGACCATCTTCTCGAAGCCAAACAAGCCGAACCTGGTTATGCCAAAGAAAAACCCGTTAGTTTGAAAGATATTGCTTGTCCTGATTGTAGTGGTGAATTAACTGAACCAAAAAGTTTTAATTTGTTGGTAAAAACCGAGTTGGGAGTAGTGGAGGGGCAAAAAGAAGAAGTATATTTACGTGGTGAAACATGCCAAGGTATTTATTTGAATTATCTCAACATCAAAGATGCGATGAGAAAAAAACCGCCTTTTGGGATTGCGCAAATCGGTAAATCTTTTCGCAATGAAATCACTACTAAAAATTTTATTTTTCGCATGCGTGAGTTTGAACAAATGGAAATGCAATATTTTGTAAACCCCAAAGATGCGCAAAGTTTTTTTGATTATTGGAGAGAACAAAGAATTTCTTGGTATAAATCGCTGGGATTAAGTGAAGAAAATGTTCGTTGGCGTCAGCATGCACAAGACGAACGAGCGCATTATGCCAAAGATGCTTGGGACATAGAATATAATACACCGTTTGGTGGTTGGAAAGAAATGGCTGGCGTTCACAATCGTGGAGATTGGGATTTGAGCCGTCACGGATCTTATTCCAAAACAGACATGACTTTCAAAGATCAAGAAACCGGAGAAGAATATATTCCTTGGATAATAGAAACATCTGATGGGGCTGACAGAGCAACCTTGATGTTTTTGATCGATGCTTACAATGAGGTAGAAACCAGAAGTGGGGATGAAGATTCTAAACACGAAAAAGAAGTTGTGCTTAAACTGCACAAAGATTTGGCGCCAATTAAAATTGCTTTTTTACCGTTATCTAAAAAAGAACCTTTGGCAAATTTGACCAAAGAGATTCAAACTTCTCTTTGGGGAACTTATATGACTCAATATGATGAAACCGGATCTATCGGTAAACGTTATCGCCGACAAGATGAAATCGGTACCCCTTATTGTGTAACTGTAGATTTTACAAGTTTGGAAGATAAAAAAGTGACAGTACGAGATCGTGATACCATGGAACAAGAAAGAATAGAAATAGATAATTTAAAAAATTATTTTAAAGAAAAATTCGGTTATTAAAATATGTCAAATATTTTTAAATTAAAAAATGGTCTTACGGTTATCAAGAAATTTGTACCGGGCACTAAAGCCATAACGGTTATGTTGATGTTGCCAGTTGGTTCTCGTTACGAACAAAAAGAAATTTCTGGCGCTTCTCATTTCGTGGAGCACTTGATGTTCAAAGGAACAAAAAAACGTCCGACGGCTTTGGACTTGTCACGCGAATTGGATGCTTGTGGTGCTCATTACAATGCTTTTACCTCTCAAGAGTATACTGCATATTACATTAAAATAGATGGTTCAAAAGTATCTTTGGCCTTTGATTTGATTTCTGACATGGTATTTAATTCCAAGCTTGAAGAAAAAGAAGTAGAAAAAGAAAAAGGAGTTATCGTAGAAGAACTGCGAATGTATGAAGATAACCCAACTATGGATATTGATTCTCTTTTTTCTAAAGCAATTTTTGGCGATGTGCCACTTGGGCGAGATGTCGGGGGGGTGGAAAAAACCGTTAGAAATATCACCAGAGAACAATTGTGGCAATATTATAAAGGAAGTTATGTTCCTCAAAACGCGGTATTGTCGATAGCCGGGAAATTGGACAAAAAAACCGATGCTTTGATTTATAAATATTTTGGTAATTTGGAAAGCAATCAAGTTAAAAAATGGTTTAAAGTTGGGGGTTATCAAAAAATTGTTTGGCCAAAAAAATCCTTATCTCTCAGGGATAGAGTTTTAGTTAAACAAAAAAATATTGACCAAGCCCATGTAATTTTGGGTTTTCCTGGTTTTAGTCAAAAAGATAATAATCGTTTTACTGGCGCTGTTTTATTTAACATTTTGGGAGGTAGTATGAGTTCACGTTTATTTTCGGAAGTTCGAGAAAAAAGAGGGCTGGCTTATATGGTTCGTGCTGGCAGTGATTCTTTTCGTGATACAGGGACAATACAAATCCAAAGTGGTTTAGACCCGGCCCGTTTGGGCGAGGCTTTCAAGGTTATCAAAGATGAATTGAAAAAAATAAAAAAAGAAAAAGTTTCTAAAAAAGAACTAATAAATGCAAAAAATAATTTAATTGGACATTTGACGCTAGCAATGGAAGATAGTAGTACTCAAGCACAAATGGCAGTTAGAGATTTGTTATTTCTCGAGAAGATTGAGAGTTATCAAGAGATTTGCAAAAAAATAAAAGCAGTTACTGAAAATAAGATTATCAAATTGGCACAAAAATTATTTGATGATAAAAAAATGTATGTAGCTGTCATAGGCCCTTATGATAAAAAAGAAGTTTTAAAATGTTTAAAATAAAAATATGACTTCAAAAAAACTTTATTTTTTTGCCAATTGGAAAATGTATCTTGATTTTGATGAAAGTAATATTTTGGCCAATGGCTTGGCGGAAGCTCTGAAAAATGAAAAAAGAGATTGTGAGATGGTAATATTTCCTAGTGCTTTGGCGTTACAAACTGTGACCCAAACTCTTGGTGATATTGGTATCAAAACTGGGATACAAAACGGTTATTGGGTGGATAAAGGTGGTTATACCGGTGAGATATCTTTTGTGATGTCGCAAAACATAGGTTGTCAATATGCATTGATAGGTCACAGTGAACGCCGACATCAATTTGGTGAGACTAATCATGAAGTTAGGATGAAAATGGAAAATATTTTAGTGGATACCAAATTAACTCCGGTGCTTTGTGTTGGGGAAACACAACAAGAAAAAGAAGATGGTAAAACTCAAGAGGTTTTGGAAGCGCAACTGAGATCTGCTTATGATAGTTTGGAATGGGATGAAAAAAGAATATTGATAGTTGCTTATGAACCAGTTTGGGCGATAGGTACCGGGAATGCTTGTGAGCCCTTGGAAGCACAAATTCAGCATGAATATATTAAAAAAATTATAAAAAATTTATTACCCAAAGCCGAACCAATTATTTTATACGGAGGGAGTGTTAATGCTGAAAATATTTCTAGTTATTTGATGCAAAATGATATAGATGGAGTTTTGGTAGGAGGTTCCTCGACCAAGATCGAAAGTTGGTTAAATATCACCAAAGAAAGAAAAGTTTAAAATATGTATAATATTATTTTTTTAATTATAATTTTAATTTGTTCTTTCATTTTGGGTTATTTGTTTTTTACCAAAATTCATAGTTTGGCAAATTTAGATGTAAATAATTTACCTGAAGAAATAGAACAGCAAAAGAAAAAAGAAATAGTGATTAAACGTTTAGAAAATAAAGGTAGAGAATTTGGTCGTAAAATCATATCACAGATGTCTTTCTTAAACGGTTTTTGGTTTTTTTGGCAAAAAAGATTTAGGTCTTTGGTTAATCAAATTGAAAAGCTGTGGCATCATGAAGAGTCTATTAAGAAAAAAACAAAAGAATTAAGTTCAAAAGAAAAAGAAGAAAAATCAAGAGAGCTTCTCAAAACAGCTCAAAGTTTTTTCGTTGGAGGAAATTATGAAAAAGCCGAAGAATTGTATATTGGAGCGTTGAGACTTGATCCAAAATCAGAAATTATTTATCGTGGATTGGCGGATACTTATTTGGCAAAAAAATCATACAATGAGGCGGTGGAAACTTATGAATTTTTACTTAGTTTAAATAAAAACGACGATAATGTTTTGATAAAATTGGGAGAAATCAAAGAAATTCAAAATAAACTGGATGATGCGATAGGTTATTTTCAGCGAGCTGCTATAATAGGTGATAGCTCTGCGCCGAGGTTTTTTCACCTAGCAGAATTGCTTTTAAAGGTAGGTCAGCCTGAAGTTGCCAAAGAAGCTATTATGGAAGCTTGTGCTTTAGAACCGAGGAATCCGAAGTATCTTGACTTATTGATAGAAACTGCTATAATATGTCACGACAAGTCGTTAGCCGAAAAAACCTTTCAAGAATTGAGATTAGTAAATCCAGAAAACCATAAATTGACTGATTTCAAAGAAAGAATAGCTCGGCTTTAAAATATAAATTTGGGTGGGTACCAAAGTGGTCAAATGGGGCAGACTGTAAATCTGCTGGCTCCGCCTTCGAAGGTTCGAAACCTTCCCCACCCACAACAGCTTTTGCTGTTGATTTAAAATTTAAAATTAATTATTTAAAATTTAATATTAAATTAAACAATATTGAATCTTTAAATCTTTTTAATCTTTAAATTATTAATTACGTATGCCGTCTTAGCTCAGTTGGTAGAGCAGCTGTTTTGTAAACAGCATGTCATGGGTTCGAGTCCCTTAGACGGCTCG
>CAYRYH010000017.1:0-1417 GCA_964428525.1 uncultured Gammaproteobacteria bacterium
TATTTTCTAAATACATGTCTTGATTCAAAAGCAAAAAATATTCGCTCTCATTTTCTTTAAATAATATATTATGCCCTTTGGCAAAACCATAATTTTCTTTTTCTTTAAAAAATTTTATTGGCACAGGAAAATCTATAATTTCTTTTTCTATAATTTCTACAGTATTGTCGCTGGAATTATTGTCCAAAATTTGCAATTCCCAATCTTGATAACTTTGTTTGCGCAGTGAATCAAAAAGATAAGGCAAATATTTTTCCCCGTTCCAGACAACTAAATTTACAGAAAGTTTTGACATATTATAAATATGGCTTAATTTTTTCTTTCCCTTTTTTCTTTAGAAAGACCTTGAACCAAACTAAAAATATCGCTACTGGTCTAAAAAATACAATCCAAACCCATACATACCATGGTTCCCACTTTTGAAAATATTGTACCATGCTAGTGGTAAAGATCTTTTGCTTCCATAAATTATCTTGTTGTTTAAAACTTTGTCCAACTAAATCAACACAAGAAACTTCTGGGGTATAAAATACTTTTAACCCCAATTTTTGCACCTCTTTACATAAATCTACATCTTCAAACCAAATAAAATACCGTGGATCAAAACCCCAGCCTAGTTTATCCAAAGTACTTTTGCGTAACAACATAAAAGCACCACGCACTGTTTCCACTTCCTGTTCTATTTCCGGATTAAAATCTTTCATTAAATATTTATCTAAAATTTTTGGAAACAGGTGTGGAAATTTAAGTAACAAAGCTAATTGATCCACCAAACCAGGATAGCGTCTGGGTTTGGCACCTTCATTAAAAAGTCCTTCTTGAGTAGTCAATTTACAACTCAATAAACCAATTTCTGAACGTTGTTCCATCATTTTACAAAGTTTCAATAAAGAATTTGGTTCTACTTCATTATCAGGATTTAAAAATAAAATATAATCACCGGTGGCGATTTTATAACCTTGATTATTAGCCGCCCCAAAACCTAAATTTTCTTTATTTTGAATCAATTTAATTTGCGGATACTTTTTGATAATTTCTATTGTATTGTCCGTTGAGCCGTTGTCCACAATAATCTGCTCTAATTCCAAACCCACAGCGCCTTTTTGTACGCTTTGTATCTGTTTTTCGATGGTTTTTCCGCTGTTCCAAGTTACGGTGATTACTGAGAGTTTCATAATATCTATTTTTTAATTTTCTTTGGTCTTAAAACTACTCTATGCATTGTATCTGCTCCATTTTCATAATCTCCCATTTCTTCCATTTCATAAGTATAACCGTATTTATTACCCAGTTTATTTATTTGTTTAGCAATGATTGGATAACTAGTTTGATCTCGTGCTTCAGCAAGAATTGGAATAGGATTGTCTTTTTTAAGATAATTTTCTTCAATCAAAGTAGCAAATGATTTTAATAATTT
>CAYRYH010000017.1:1517-15271 GCA_964428525.1 uncultured Gammaproteobacteria bacterium
AGCATTCTGACTCCTTTTTCAAGAGCAATATTCATTTTAGATTGATTATTTTCTTTAGGGTTAAACTTTATCAATTCTTTTTTTATACCTACATAATTATTTTTTTCTTTTAAATTTAAGACGTAACATTCACTATAAGTATTGTCACTGTAACCTGGAGGAATGATTGGGACAAAAGTATTTTTTTCCGTCGGTAAATTTGTCAAAGCATCTGTATACCCTGTACCAATAACTACTTTTTCATCATCTAAATTTTGTTTCCCTTTTTCTTTTTTTAAATATTCATTGAAGAAGTCTTGGTAAATAAATTTAAGAATCTCATCAAAATTTTGATTATTATCTACAAAATTATGAGCGACTTCAATATTGTCTGCTGTCATAATAATTTTTTGTTTTTCAGACAAATCTTTTTTTATAACCTTATGAATTGTTTGACGATCAGATAATAATTGATTTTTAACCTCTTCCACATTTTGTCCAATGTCTGTGTCTGGGGTTAAAACACTTTGAGCCACGGTGCGTAATTTATTACCACCTATTTTTTTCTGTACAGTCAAAGTCGCACACCCGAGATTATACATATATACATTGTTTTTTCCCGAACCAAAAGGCATACAGCAAGCAGTATCATTTCCAGCCACATGACCTTCAGGAGAGCTTTTTGGATGTATAGTGGTTACATATTCGTCATATTCTCTTTTCAGACCATTTTTTCCAAATAAAACATTTTCTAAATCATTTTTTAAATCATCTTCCAATTTATTGTTTGAGTTAATTAAAAATTCTTTAGGATTAAAGTTATATTTTTTGGTTATTTCCTGGACTTGTTTTCCGAGTTCTTTGAAATTAAAAGCTGTATCTTTTATCTTTTCCATTCTATTCACAATCATGCTGACCAAATCAACATCTGATATTTTCTCTTTTGGTACTTGATAATTTACCGTCATTTCTTGATAAAATTGTAAATTGTCCATTTTACCTTCAACTAGGGCATCTCTGAGATTATCAGCTGTAATATCCAAATGAGGAAAATCTAAATAATTAGTTGGTTTCTTGCGATTATGACTTTCACCAGAATGGTTATCGCTAACATCTAAAAAACTTTCTGGATTTTCCATAAAATTAAAGACTATTTGAGCACTAATATTTGGATGAAAAGCAAGTTTAGAAAAAAATTCATATTGTTTATCTTTTCCTTCTTTTTTTAAATTTTCCAATCTTTCTAAAACTTCTTTGTTTTTCAAAAATTCACAAATTTCATCATATTTTTTCAATTTTTTCCAACTATCAAATGGTGTACCACTTTCAAATTCAGCAACTAATTTGGCTAATTCTGGATTACTAAAACTTTTAGCTTCGGTTAGAATATTTTTCACATTCAAATCTATGCCATTTCCAATATTATTAAAATAATCAAAACTATCTAAACCATCATAATTGGCAGTATCATTGCTAACTTGAAATAATATATTGTTACAAAATTTATCTGCTGTTAAACCAGAATAATTATACATTTCTTTGATATTTTCTTGAGCTATGTGAAAATACGATCTATCTTTGAGTTTGATAAATTTTGCCAAATTTTCAGCACCAAAAATACTAGACATTTCCTCAAATGCTTTTTTATCTTCTTCAGCTAAATTTTCCGGCATTTTTTCAGACTTTGCTTTAAACATCACTTTTTTGATTTCTTCAAATTTTAGATCTGGATTTTTTTGACAAGCATGAGCCCACTCATCTACAAAAAGATTTTTAATAATTTGGTTATCAGAAAAACCTTGTTTAAATACCCCGTCTTCAATTTTATCTACAAAACTTTTTGACTCATCAAATATCATTCTAAAATTAACACCATCCTCTGCTTTTATTTTGGAAGTAAACATAAAATTTTTTAGATTGTCATACAGTGCCTCAAATTCTTTTTGTTCAATTAATTTTAAGAATATATCCCTATGATCTTGGTCCGAAATATTTTTAAATTCATTTAAATAACTAGCTACAGCATATCCATTTTCATTTTCTATAAGTTTTATAGCTGTTTCTTTATCTATTCCAACAAAATCCTTTAACTTTTCTCCAAACTGAATTTTTTTTTCTTTTTCAATGATTTTTAAAACAACTTCTTTGTGTTCTTCTGGTTCTATATATCCTCTAAATAACCAAAATTTTTCAATTGCGTATTGTGCTTCCCCTACCTCAACGGTCTTCAAAAAAATCTCTTTTTGATCAAAATCTTTTATAATCTCGTTTGGCCAATCACCCGATCTGTTCAATGTATTAATAAAAACACTAATAACATCCTTCGCTTTTCCAGCTTCAATAAGTTTTAAAATGATATTTTTATCTAAATTAGAAAAACATTTTGCATATATAAATATGATATCAGGATTTTTTTCTATTAAAACATTGGCTATTTCTGTATTTAAATTTGAACATAAGCTAATATTTTTTATTAAAATATCTACACCCCCTATTTCAATTATTTTTTTAATATCTTCATTATCTAAATTGATAAAATTATTTATATTAGAAGCGACTTCAATAACATACCCCATGTCTATCAATTTCGAAAAAGACTCTTTACTCAATTTAAACTTTTTTATGTTTTTAAATATTTTTTTCTTCCAATCTTCATTTTTATCATCTTTAAAATATTCAGGGTTCAATTTAAATAATTTTAAAATTGATTTTTCATCAAAAAAAGCAAATTTATCAAAATTTTTAAAAATACCATCATAAACATATTTAATATAAAACCCATTGATATCATTTTCTTTAGAAAATTTTTTATTATATTCTAAATCATTTATTAACCATAAAACCAACTCCTTATGATCAACTTCTGTTAAATTTGAAAGTTTATCTAAATCATTTAATAATTGATATTCTAAAAATGAATCTTTTTTATCTTCTGCAGAACTTAAAATTTTCTGCATAATTTTTTTATGATCTAAATTTTTAAAATTTTTAAAATTCTCTGAATATTCTAAAGAGATAATAGGCTGCCAAGGTCCTGAAATTTCACAAGATTCTTCTAAAATTTTATCAAAAACATTATCATTTAAGCCTTTAAATATATTAAAATGATAAAATAATTCTCCTAATTCTTTATCTAAAATTAATTTTTCAACTATTTTATTAAAATCTTCATTATTAAAAGCACTAAATATTTTCAAATTTTTAAATAAATACTCAAAATCTTCACCTTTTTCTTTGCTGTTTTTTATTATTTCATAAATTTTAAAAAAGAAGTCTATATTATTTATACCTTTAAAATCATTAAAATGATATAAAACAATCCTAAAATCACCTGCCTTAACAAATTTTAAAGCAATCTCTTTGTTTAATTCTAAGTCAGGAAATTTTTCTAAATTTTCAATAACAATACTGCCCCTTTCTCTTTCTATAAACTTTTCGGCAACTTCTTTATCTAGTCCAGTAAAAAGATTAAAATTATAAAAAACAAAAGAACTTTGTTTCGCTTCAAAGGCTTTTAAAGCAATCTCTTTATTTAATTCTAAGTCAGGAAATTTTTCTAAATTTTCAATAATATTATTATACTCTCCTATTTCTATAAGCTTTTCAGCGACTTTTTTATCCAATCTTCCGAGAAAATTTTTTAAAAATCTATCAACGTACAACCCCCCGCCCTTTTCTAACATTCTTAAAGCAATTTCATTGTTTAATTCTAAGCCAGGAAATTTTTCTAAATAGTTTAATAAAATCCAAGAGTTTTTTGTGTCTATCAAACTAAACGCAATTTTTCTATAATTCAAATTTGGAATTTCTTCCAGCTTTTTAATAATTAAACCGATAATACGGTGATCATTTAAATTAATTATTTCTAAAACAGTTTCTTCGTTTAATTTTAACCCAAAAAAACTTTCAAAGTTATTAGCGACATTTTCACCTTTACCTGCTTCAATAAGTTTTAAAGCGATTTCTTTGTGATACTTTTCCGGAATATCTCTTAATTTTTCATAATCAAAATTTTCATAATCCAAACTATTTATATCAAATTCTTGTTCTTGATTTTCAGATTGCTCTAAACTATCCAATTCTTCTTTTGGACTAACTTCCGGTTTTTTTCTCGGTTTTTCCTCCATTATTTGAGGTTTATGATATTCAGACATAAAAATTATTTTTTAAATATTATATAATTATTTCCCCATCTCTTTCTTAAAATAATCCACATACGGAATCGCGGTTGGATCAATACCCTCTACCATGGCAGAATAAAAACTTAAATAAGAACTGATAACTAATATTTCCATGGTTTGATCCAAAGTGAATTTTTCTTTTGCTTTGATAGAAACAAAATTTATTTTATTCATTTTCAAAATTTCTTTGGTCAAGGCAAAACGTTGTTTGAGTTTATCACTGTATAAATCTGATTCTAAAAATACAAATAATATATTATTTTGATTGCTTTTCGGGTTTATCATTCCTTCAAGTAAATGGTGATTGAGTTCCGGGATGAGAAAATATCCACCAAAACGTTTGGCATTTTCATTCATCTGATTGGCGGCAATGTGTGCAGAACCTCCCAAATGCCCAGCTCCAACAAACCACACGGATTTGCCTTTTGTTTTTTCGGCAATATCTTTCAAAACACTTTTTGTTTTAACACCAAATTTATTATTTAACTCCCCTGCTAAATCCGGAATTTTTTTCAATTCGTCGGTTTTAACTTTCAACAAACCCAATTTAGAAAATAAATAAATCTGTCCGACAATTGAATAACCTAGTCCCATTCGTGGTGATCCACACGGATTATTTTTGGTGGTAAAAATCAAAGCTGGATATTTTTCTTTTTTGGCAATTTCCGCCAGCTTTCCTCCGGAAGCAATAATAGAAATTTTACATTTTTTCTTCTTGGCCTCGCTGGCGCAAGATAAAACTTCTTCGGTGTTGCCGGAATAACTACTGAGTATTACCAAAGTATTTTTTCCCGCAAACCCAGGTAATTTATAACCATTTACTATATTCAAAGAAAATTTCAAATCATTTTTATATAAACTTTTTATCAAATGTGATCCCAGAGTTGACCCGCCCATTCCACAAACAACAACATTGGCTATTTTTTTATAGTTTTTTGAAACTTTTATATTTTTTATCAATTTACTTATTTCTTCTATTTGCTCACCCAAAAGTTCAATGCTACCAAGCATGTTTTTACTATCAAGTTGCTTAATTTTGGCTAAATTATCTAAAATTTTCATATATTTTGATTTAAGTTTATTTTTAGCAATTTTACCACTAAAACGGCCTTTTGTAAACAAAAAACGGCTTTTTCGCCGTTTTTTTTGTTGTTTTATTTATTTTTTAATTCTTTGTATTTCTGTAGTGTGTCTTTTAGCGCTTCTTTTATCGGTCTCATTTTTACTCCCAAAGCAATCAAATTATCAGACTGTAAGAAATTGTTTGATCTTTTCTTTTTGGCTAAGCCCAATTTTACCAATTCTTCTTCCGCAATCCATTCATTTTTATGATTAGGATCAACTATTTCTTCATACATCTGAATTATTTCTTTATGCTTGATGGTTCCCGGATTGGCTACATGAAAAATCCCAACGGCCTTTTTTTGCAATAACTCATAAAAAGCATTTATCATGTCTTCTATTACTGTAACGCTATTTTCTACATCTATGATTTTTTCAAAAGATACTAATTTATCTATAAGATTAGCCGGAGACGGGATATGATCTATCGGCATTCGGATTCTGGCAATCCCGATATTTGGTAAAGTAGTCAAAACTAAATCAGCCGCATATTTACTACGCGTATAAACAGCCTCAGGATTAGCAAAATCGCTTTCTTTCCAACCCTCTGGTCTGGGCATTTCACCATAAAAAACACAACCTGTACCCATGTGTAATAAATAAACATTTCTTTGTTGACAAGCCTTAGCAATAATTATTGGTAATATGGTATTACCGTCAATTGTTTCTATCTGGTGATTTTCACACCAATCAACATTGGGTTTACCCACAATTCCGGCAGCGTTCAAAACAGCATCTGGTTTATGTTGATCCAACAATTCCAAAACGTCATTTTCGGTTTTAATAAATTTATCCGATAAAATAGCTTCATCTCCCCAAATCTGAGCACAACGATTACCGAGGTATCCGTTGCCCAAAATCAAAATTTTCATAAATTATTTTTTATATTGTTTGTTATAATAATCCAAATATTGTCCGGTTTTTATCTTTTTCCACCAATCTTTATTTTTTTTATACCAAGCAACCGTCTTTTTCATCCCTTCTTCAAAACTGGTTTTTGGTGTCCAGCCAAGTTCATTTTTAATTTTAGAAAAATTTATCGCATAACGCCTGTCGTGTCCGGGCCTGTCAGAAACATACTCTATCATTTCATCTTTTAAATTTAAGATCTCTAAAATTTTCTGTGTAATTTCTAAATTTGTTTTTTCACTATCTCCACCCACACAATAAGTCTCTCCTATTTTTCCTTTGTGAATTATTAGATCTATAGCCTCACAATGATCCTCTACATAAAGCCAATCGCGCACTTGTTTACCATCACCATAAACCGGAACTTTTTTACCTTCTAAAAGATTGGTTATAAAAAGCCCGTGTAATTTTTCTGGGAATTGATAAGGGCCATAATTATTAGAACAGTTGGAAATAGTAACTGGTAGATTATATGTATGAAAATAAGCCATCACCAAATGATCACCGGCAGCTTTGGAAGCACTGTAGGGACTACGCGGACTATAGAGTGTTTTTTCATCAAATGGCTTATCATCCGGTTTCAAAGCACCATAAACTTCGTCAGTAGAAATTTGATGGAAACGAATATTTTTCTTCCTAGCCACTTCCAATAAATTATGCAAACCAATTATATTGGCGTGCACAAAAGAAGAGCTATCTAAAATTGATCGGTCAACATGCGACTCAGCAGCAAAGTTAATAATCAAATCAATATCTGAAGTTAATTTTTCAATCAAATCTCTATCGGCAATATCTCCTTTTACAAAATTATAATTGGGATTATTTTCCATGTCTTTCAGATTTTCCAAATTTCCGGCATAGGTCAATTTATCATAATTGACTATTTTATAATCCGGATATTTATTTATCATATAACGGATAAAGTTGGATCCGATAAAGCCCGCGCCCCCACAAACAAGTAATTTCATAGTTTATGTTTTTTAATTTAAACGGTTATATATTATTGAAATATTTTCCTATTTTTGTCAAATTTTGATTTTTTTGAATTTGGCTAAAATAAGCATTTTTAAACACTTCAACCTATAGGTTGAAGTGTTTAATTTTAATCATTTTTACTTAAATTCAAAACTATTCCAACTGCAGAAAGAGAAATCAACATCGCTGACCCACCATGTGATATAAAAGGAAGTGGTACTCCAGTCAAAGGTAGTAAACCGACCATAGCTCCTATATTTACCACTGATTGTCCAAAAAACCAAGCCGTGATACCTGCAACCACATAACGACCAAAATCATCTGTACAATTTTTTGCAATTTTTAAACCACGTAAAGCTATGATTAAAATAAGTAAAATCATCCCAGCAGAAATCAAAAAACCCATTTCTTCAGCAACAACTGCATAAATAGAATCAGCGTTTACCTCTGGGAGGTATTGATATTTTTGTCTAGAATAACCATACCCCAAACCCCAAAAACCACCTGATCCTACAGCCAAAAAAGCTTGGTTAACATGATAACCAACTCCTTGAGGATCGAGTTCCGGATGCATAAAAATATTTAATCTTTCCAAACGATAGGGTTTCATAAAAACCATAGCTACAAAAACTAGCATTCCCAACAACCCTAAAATAACTAGATATGACCTAGGTATTTTGGTAACAAATAACATAAAAAAGGCGATAGAACCGACAACTAACATTGTTCCTAAATCAGGTTGTAGCAAAATCAAACCAAGCGGAATACCTATAAACACCAGTACCGGCAACAATCCATTTTGCCAATCTTTTAGATCACGGTGTGGATCTGAAAGCATTACTCCCAAAAGAAGAATCATGCCCAATTTCATAAATTCACCGGGCTGAAAGCTGAAGCCAAAAATTTGTACCCAGCTTTGCGAACCATTGATAACCAGGGATAGTCCTGGCACAAAAGCTAATCCTAATAAAACTAAACAAAAAAAATAAATTAACCAAGCTAATTTTCTAAACAATTCAGATTTTACTTTTATAGCTAAAAAAAGCAATAAACTTCCAGGTAAAATACCGTATAATATTTGTCTCTTCAAGTAAAAGAAATAATCATTAAATTTGACATAACCAAGGGGTGCACTGGCCGAGGCTAACATAGCCAAACCAAATAAAATCAAAATTACAACATAAAAAAGATAATTCCAATCAACTTTTTTTTGAAGATATTCATTTTTCAACATATCAACTATTTAGAGAAACGATAAAAAATACAGCGATAAACATAAAAATTTGCCAAATGCCACAGAAAAACATTATGGTGCGAGAAATTATTTTATCTTTTGTAAATAAAAATAAAGACAAAAAATAATTAAAAACCAAAACCCCCAAAGCTCCAAAAAAGAAATAAAGTAAATCTTTTACTTCTCCCAGCCTATCAACACCAAAAATAATATTGTAATGCAAAACTAAACGTTCCAAATCTGGGTTTACTACACCAAAAATAAACCAGGTGGTCAAACCAAAAAAAATCACCGATATGATAGAGCTATAAAAAATAAAAATGTCTTTAAAATGAGATTTAAATAAAACTAACATATAAATTATATAACACGTAAATTTCCGTCATATTCCATGATGACTTTTTTTCCTCTAGTTAACTCCCCTCTTAAAAAAATATCTGCTAATTTATTTTCCACTTTTTCTTGCAATACTCGACGCATCGGCCTAGCTCCGAATTCGATATCGTACCCCATGCTAATCAAGAAATCAAGAGCTCCTTCTTCAAAAACAAATTCAACTCCTTTTGCTTCCAACCCCTTTGCAACTGCATTTAACATCAAGCGGGCTATTTCTTTTATTTCTTTTTCTTCTAAATTTTTAAACAAAATTATTCCATCAAAGCGATTGAGAAATTCGGGGCGAAAATATTTTTTTAATTCCGTGTGCACTAAATTTTCTTTAATTTTTTCCCCAGAAATACCCTCTTTTTGCGCTTCAGAAATATACGAGGTACCAGCATTGCTAGTAGCAATAATTATTGCATTGGTAAAATCTACAGTTTTTCCAACACTATCTGTCAAACGACCATCATCTAATACTTGTAAAAATAAATTTAATAAATTTTTATCAGCTTTTTCAAGTTCATCAAGTAAAATGAGAGAAAAAGGATTTCGTCTAATATTTTCTGTCAAAATACCAGAACCTTTTTGACCCGGCGCTCCGATAAGCCTGTTTATACTATCGCTATCTTGAAATTCACTCATGTCCAAACGAATAATTTTTTTCTCTCCGCCAAAATAAATATCAGCAATAGTTTTGGCCAATTCGGTTTTACCAACCCCTGTACTACCCAAAAATAAAAAAGTTGCTATTGGTCTATTTTCTGACCTCATCTGTGCTCGTGCCCGACGTAAAGATGCGGCCACCGCCGTTACAGCTTCATCTTGCCCAATAACTCTTTTGTGCATTTCGTCTTCCAAACGCATCAACAATTGACTTTCTTGAGCACTAACAGAAGACACGGGAATACCGGTTTTGTCCGAAATTATTTTAGCAACTTCTTCAGCCGTCACCAAAGAATTTACACCTTTGTGATTTTTAGTATAAGTTGCCGCTTCTACCACCACTTCCAAAGCACTGCCAGGTAATAAAGTTTCGTGTAAAAATCTTTTACTATGTTTAACCGCTTTTTCAATAGCATCATAGGAAAAAAATACCGAATGTTTGTGTTCAATATAACCTATTTTTGCTTCAACCACCTGGATAGCTTGGTCTTCTTTCATTTCCAGAATATCTACCTTGGTAAAAACATTGCTCAAGGTCGTCCCATTAAAACTCCTGGCATATTCTTCAAGATTAGTGGAAACGATAGTTAAAAATTTATTTTTTGATAAATTTTCAGCCAAAGCTCCGGCCACATCCAAACTACTCTCATCTCCAGCGCTCACACCAAAAAGTTCATGAACATTATGAATACATAAAATAATATTCCCTGCTCTAGCTATTTCATAAAAAATATTATTTAGTCTTTCCACAGCTCCTGAAGGAGTTGTACCTGAAAGCAAAGAAGATATTTTCAACCTAACCAACCTCTTATCTTGAATTCTCTCAGGAACATCGTCAGCTGACATTTTTTGAGCCAACCCTTCCAAAATACTCATTTTACCAGTGCCGTTTTCTCCTACCAAAACTACGTTTCCATTTCCACCCTCGATAACTCTAAATATTGACTCCATTTCTTTATCACGAGCCAAACAAGGATCGTAATGTCCATAACGAGCCAAAACCGTCATGTCTTCACTAAAATTGTTTAAATAAGGTGTAGCGACTGCTGTCATAGCCCTATCCAAACCATATTTTGATTTGGTAGCACCAGCTTTGGTATATTTAACATATTGTCTATAGAGTTTTTCTCTTATTCTAGCCCACATGATTACATTTTTAATTTTAGAAGATTCTAATCCAAAATCAAACAAAAACTCTTGAATTTTGGGAGTAGAAAAAACAGCTCCAGATAATATTTCTACCACACTGACATATTCTTGATGGTTTTTATACGCTTCTTCGTAAGCCAAAAACAAAACCTGAAAAAAATCTCTATCAGGAAGAGGGAAAGCATCTATATTTTGATTTGCCAATAATAAATTTTCTTTAATTTTATTACGCAAAAAATCCGTTGGGTAACCTAACCGAATAAAAACATTGGCAATACGATTGGAATTAAGTAGGGTATAAAAAAGATGAAGGGGGGTAACTACCCGATGCCCCAAACCACGTGCTTCTTGAAAAGTATCTAGTAAAGCTGAGATAGCTTCATCAGTAAAAGATTCAGAAATATTTATTCTTTTATTTCGAGAAATTTTAAAAACACTTTTCCAGTCTAAACTTTGCCCCTGATAATCACCGCTTTCTTCTTTTTGATAATCATATTTTTCTACCATTTTATAATGTTTTTTTTCTCTTATTATCAGAGACCACAGATAAAGTAAGACAAATAAACCAAACCAGAATAAAAATTTCTGCAAAGATGAAAATTTTTGTAAAAATAAAGTTATATATTTAATATTTTCCAAAAAATTTAAAAAAAGCCCGTCTTTATAGGCCAACAAAAAAGCCCAAAGCCAACAGGTAAACCACAAAATAACCAAAAAGACTTTTCTCAACTTGTTTCTCCAATTTTTGGCTTGAAGTAATGTAATATGATAAAAATTCAAAGGAAATTTCCAAAATAGCAAAAAATCTCGAGGTTTATAGGCCACGGAATAACCTTTGCAAACTGGACATCTTTTTTTAGATTCCCTGCTATTTTCCAAACAATGCTCACAATAAAGCAGGTTTAGAGAATCGGTTTTTTTTAATTCCATATAATTAATTTTTTATTGATAAAAAACCATAAACCGTGACTATCGGCAAAAGAAACCAGCTCAAAAATAAAACTAAACAAAGTAAAATCCAGATAAATAAAACTATTGCTCTAACAATCACTTGAAATAAGCGCATAAAAAAACTGATCAACCTACCTTCAAAATCATATTGGCCATACATTGGTACAAAAATATTACTCAGCCACAATCCTGGGGCAAAATGAGCATTACCCACTGACACCAAATTTAGACATTTTTTTCCAGCAAAAATAAATCCTCCGGTAAACCACCAAACGGGAAAATAAACTAAATCCAATAATGTTTCTAAGACTAGCTTTGGTAAAACCAAAATAAACATATTTTTATTAAATTCAAAATTATAGTGTCCTAATATAAAATTTAGACAACTAAACTACTTTTGTATATTTTACCACAAAATCAAAAAATCGCCAAAGGCGATTTTAAATATTTTAATAATTTTCAAATTGACTAATTAACGAGAATTTACAGCCACTAAAGCGCTTGATGGTTTGAAATATTTTAAACGTGGAGAATTGACCATTGAAGAATTTTCCATTTTAGAACTAATAACCGCCAATGAAGATGCAGCTGTTATTTCTACCTCTATTTTTTGTTGCTCCATTGCCAAAAATTCAGCCTTTTTTTCCAATTTTTTTAATTCATAACCGGTTCCAGAAGATACAGCTATTTGTAAAACAAAAATCACCACCAAAAAACTATTTACTACCACCAAGCCCCAACGAAAACGTAAACCAAAAAACCATTCCGGTATTTGCAAAAAAAACATTGTGGATTCAGTAATTTGTTTAAAAAAACTATTTATTTTGAAATTTGTTTTTTCTATGAAATTCATAATATTTTTTCTATAACGCGTAATTTAGCACTTCTTGCTCGGGGATTATTTTTTAATTCTTCCTCCTGTGCAATTAGTGGTTTTTTGGTTAAAATTTTGGCTTGAGCAAAAGGAATACTCTGAAAAAAGTGTTTTACGATCCTATCTTCCAATGAATGAAAACTGATAACCGCTAGCCTACCTCCTGCTTTTAACAAATCAAAAGCCTGAGGTAATGAGATTTTTAAAATTTCTAATTCATTATTAGCGGCAATTCGTAAAGCTTGAAAAGTTTTAGTTGCCGGATGTATACCACCAATCCAAGGAACTTCTTTATCCGTTTTTAATTTTTGTCTATATACTTTCAAAATTATTTCACTTAATTCCTTACTACTATCTATGCGCTGTATTTTCCTTTCTTCAATTATCGCTTTGGCTATTTCCAAACTCAGTTCTTCTTCGCCATAATTTTTTAAAACCCAAACTAAATCTTCCAAACTATAATTATTGATTATATAACCAGCATCTAAACATGAATTATCCCCAAAAACTTTACATTTATTGTCATATCTCATGTTCAGAGGTTCGTCTTTATCAAAACTAAAACCACGACTACGTTCGGCAAATTGAGGACTACTCCAACCAAGATCAAATAAAATACCATCTACTTCTGTAAAATCATTTTCTTTGGCTATTTTTGCCAGTTCCGAAAAATTTTCTCTGGAAAAAATAATTTGGTTTTCAAAACGATATAAAAATCTTTTAGCTCGAAGTAACGATTCCGGATCAGCATCAAGCCCAAGTAATTTTCCTCGCGGACCGATAATATCCAAAATAGCCTCACTATGCCCACCATCTCCCATAGTACAATCAATGACTTTGGCACCTTTTTTTAAATTCAACCCTTCAAGCACTTCGTTTAAAAGAACAGGGATATGTCTCATATTAAACTCCTAAATCACTGAGATTTTCAGCAATCTCATTACTATCTTTTTCTGTTTTTGTTTTATAAATACCCCAAGATTCTGCATCCCAAATTTCCACTCGGTTATATAACCCAGCAACAATCAAATTCTTTTTAAACCCGGCAAATTGTCTCAAGTATTCAGGAACCACTACGCGCCCCTGCTTGTCTACTTCAACTTCCATAGCCCCAGACAACATATGTCGAGCGAACGCGCGGCTATTGGCTTGGGAAAATGGCAAGGTTGCCAATTTTTCCGCCAGTTTGTTCCATTCATTTTTGGTATACAAAAACAAACAGTTATCCAAACCTTTGGTTATAACCGCCCCCTCCTCAAGTTCGCGTCGAAATTTGACCGGAATGGCCAAGCGAAACTTATCATCTAAATTGTGCGAATATTCTCCGATAAACATA
>CAYRYH010000017.1:15371-17719 GCA_964428525.1 uncultured Gammaproteobacteria bacterium
CCACTTTTCCCCACTTGTATCCATTTTACACCACTTTGAATTTGGAGTCAAATGATATCAAAATAAAAAATAGCCATTATTTTGGCTAATTGTAGGTAAAAATATAATAAATAAATTTTAGCTGTGGATAACTACTTCCCCACTTAAATATATTTAAAATTTAATATTTAAAATTCAAGATTAAAAAAGGACCGCCGAGGCGATCCTGTATGTCAAAGATTTTTTACTATCATTTTTTTCTCAAGGTAATCCGCCACCTCAAAAAAATTCATGGTAAGAGCCATGTCAAAAGCAGTTTCTCCTTCTTTGTTTTTAATAGAAGGATCAATGCCTTTTTCCTCGACCAAAAATTTGATGATTTCCAATTCTCCATTTTCCACCGCAACCATCAGAGGTGTTTTGTCCTCAAAATTAAGCGCAGAAAAATCGACAGAATGCTTTTCACAAATCACTTTTATCATTCCCAAATTACCTTTAGAAATAAAATGATTTATTGCAGCATACCCAATAGAAGCATTTAGCCTCAAAAGAAAAGCAATAATTTTTTCTCTGTCCGGATTGTCTACCGACAAGAGGTATGCCCGATCAAGAGGACGTTTACCCCTAGCATCCTCTAAATTCAAAATTTTTGTTCGTTGGATAATTGGCAGACGAACGAAAGAATCTTCGAGCAATTTCAAATTACCAACAGATACGATAACCGCAAAAAGACTGATGTTTGTTTTTTTGTTTATAATGCTTGGTGATAAAACATCTTGCTGTACCAAACAATTTATTATCTCT
This sequence comes from uncultured Gammaproteobacteria bacterium, assembly GCA_964428525.1. GTDB lineage: Bacteria > Patescibacteriota > Patescibacteriia > Magasanikbacterales > GWA2-37-8 > JAKLGL01. The sequence goes on from CAYRYH010000017.1 coordinate 16,155, forward strand.
ATTGTTTTTTTATCATCCAAACCAACAATCTCAGTCAACAAATCAATAAAAATATTTTTCCCTGACATGACAACCTCCTTCAATAAAAAATAAAAGGAACTCCTACTCAAATTTAAGCAAAAATTCCTTGTTCTGTCAATATTACTAAGACTTCAGACTAAAGACTGAAGACCGTAGACCGAAATCAAATTATATTTCATACTCCGTATGTGGCGCGGCCAAAACTGGTTCTATCCCAAATTCTTCATTTATTTTTTGCGCAAAAGCAGTAACAACTTCGGTTTCACCATGATTTAAAAATATTTTTTTCGGCCAATTTTCTCCACTCCCAATCCACTTGATAAGTTTTTTTTGATCACCATGAGCAGACAAAATATCAATAGAGTCAATTTTACATTTTACCGGCAATCTTTCTCCCAAAACCCTAACCGGACTTTCTCCTGTTAAAATTTTTCTCCCCAAAGTACCGAAAGCCTGGAAGCCTGTAAAAAGTAGTGTGCTTTTTTCATCAGTTAAATAACGTAACGCATGGTGTAAAATACGACCACCGTTCATCATCCCCGCCCCAGCAATAATAATCTTACTCCCAGGAACAGCGTTAATTTTTTTTGATTCATCTCTGGTCTCACAAGATTTAAGACTAGAAAAATTAAAAATATTTTCATCTGATTTCAAATATTCACTAGCTTCTTTATCATAATATTGAGTATAATGCTGAAAAACCTTGGTCGCTCTGATAGACAAAGGACTGTCTAAAAATATCGGAATGTGTTTGAATCTACCTTGTATATCTACTAATTCATTTAAAGAATAAAGCAATTCTTGGGTGCGTTCAACAGAAAAAGCCGGCATCATCAAAGTACCCCCTCTGTCCATGGCTTCTTTTATTTTTAAAGAAATGATTTTTTTTCTATCTCTTTCTGCAGGGTGAAGTCGGTTTCCGTAAGTAGACTCACAAAGTAAAAAATCTACATCTTTTGGCAAATCAGCGGTATCTCTCAAAATAGGAGGATTAGTGTTGCCTATGTCTCCAGAAAAAATAAGCTTCTTTCCTTCCGCGTTTATTTCCACAAAAGATGAGCCAAAAATATGACCCGCTTCGTGAAAAATTACGGAAATTTTTTTATTTTTTAAAAAACCTATACCTAAATTAAATTCGTCTTCATAATGATGGGTTTTCATCCTTCCAGAAACTGTATGGACATCTTCTAGACTATAAAGCAACGGCGCACCAAACTTTTTATTATTGTAATACATGATTTCATACGCATCTTCCAGAACCAAACCCGCCAAATCAGCTGTTGGTGGAGTAGTATAGATAAAACCTTTGAAACCATTTTTAATAAGTTTAGGCAATCTACCAACATGATCAAGATGGGCATGAGTTAAAATCACAGCATTAATTTCTTTGGGATCAAAATCAAAATCTTCAAAATTTTTACCATCCGCGAAATCACTGCCTTGAAAAAGACCGCAATCGATCAAAATTTTTTGCCCCTGCACTTGCAACATTGTACAAGAACCTGTAACCTCCCCCGCCGCCCCGTGAAAAGAAATCTTCATAA
>CAYRYH010000018.1:0-15812 GCA_964428525.1 uncultured Gammaproteobacteria bacterium
TATAAATCAATTTTTAATAATTAAATATTTATAATTGTTTTATAATTTATAATTTATAATTTTACTTTAAATATCTCGCCTTATAAATATTGTGCTGTTCCAAAGTCTTAGAATAATAGATATTCCCTTGCTTATCGCTCAAAAAATACCAATAATCATTTTTTTCTGGATAGATCACTGCCTTGATAGCAGTTAAACTAGGGTTGCTTATCGGTCCAGGTGGTAAACCACGATATTTGTAAGTATTGTAAGGAGAATCTATCTGCGTGTCTGCGAACGATACGGCCGGGGTAGTTTTGCCGGTAATATAATTTACCGTAGCACAAGATTGCAAAGCCCATTTTGTTTCAAAACGTCGCCAAAAAATATCTGCTACTTTGGCCATACTGCTAGCATCGGGCGCTTCTTTTTCCACGATTGAGGCCATAATCAAAACTTCAAAAAAAGTTTTATTTTGTTTTTTCATCTCTTCTCTCATCTCCAAAGTTATTTTCTTTTCCAAATTATCAAAAATTTTTCTAAAAATTTCTTCTGGCTTAGCATCTTTATAAATACGATAAGTATCTGGAAATATAAATCCTTCGTAAGATGAATTTTTTTCTTTTTCTTTTAAAATAGAAAATTCAGGAAATAGCTCTGTTAAATCAGGTGCGCTGTTTCCCAATCCTCCGTATTTATAAACTGGTTTGCCCAAAAACTTATAAACATCGTCTTCATTGTCAAATAATCCTTTGCTTACCCAGTTTGAAGCCACTTGGCGCAACGTCCAACCAGGAATAATAGTGATATTAATTTCTTCTCGCAGTGGAACCATTTTTTTCTTTGCCTCCTCGGCTGCTTTGTGCTTTTGATAACCAACAAAGCCCACTGTAAGTGGGATTCCCAATAAAATTGTAATGGCTATAATTAAAACTTTATTATTAAAAGACATGTCTAAAGATATTAGATACTAGATATTAGATATTAGAAATTATAATATCCAATATTCAATATTAATCATTCCAATTTTTTCTCGCCCACTCCAACCTCTCCGGCACACCAATATCTATCCAATCTCCATCAAAAGTATAGACATCCAGTTCTTTCATCTTGGGAAAAACATCATATTCTACACTAAAATTATTCAAATCCCCAGGAAAATGATCGTGTGCTTTATGAGTAAAAAGATAAATACCGCCATTTATGTATCCAGGGGTTTTATTGCCTTCTTTTTCTTTAAATTCTAATAAATTATTTTTTTCGTTAAATACGAGTGTTCCGTATGAACTGGAATCCTCCACTCGTGCCCCGAGCAAAAGACCTTCTTTATCAAAATTTAATTTAGTAAGCATTTCTCGCAAATTTACTCCAGTCAAAATATCTCCGTTTAATACAAAAGTTGGTAAGTGTGGATTTTGTAAGTGAGAAAAAGCGAATTTTATAGCCCCACCAGTACCTAATCGTTCTTTTTCTATTGCATAGATTAATTTTACACCATTTCTTTCTTCACCAACTGTGCTTTTGAGCACTTCAGATAAATGTCCAGCAGCTAAAACAACCTCCGTCAGTCCTAGTTCTTTTATTTTTTCTAACTGCCAATCCAAAACAGTTTTTCCTTTTATTTCAAGTAAAACCTTAGGGATTGTTTTGGTAATATCCTTTAATCTAGTAGAAAGTCCTCCACAAAGTATTATTGCATTCATAATTTAGCAATCAAATAAACTTAACTTGTTCAAAAAACTATACAAAATTTAAAATAATTAAAAAATAATAAATAACCAAACAAGAAACCAGTGCAGTCAAAAACCCAGCCAAAGTATCAAGTGGATAATGAACACCGGAAAAAACCCTCCCCCAAATAACCCACAAAGCCAAGACAAACAAGCCGGTAATATAAGGAAAACCAAACATAAGAGCTAAAAAAAACAAAAGAAAAGCTGTCATGGCATGATCTGAAGGAAAAGATTTCCAACTCATCATTGGTTTGAATAACTGCTTAACTTCTGACATTGTAGTCTGGGGCCTACTTTCTTTGACCAAAAATCCAATTATCAGGTCTAATCCCCAAGCAAATAACCAAGCAATAGGTAAGCAGATTAAGCTAAGATATAACCCTTCCAAAGATGTTGAACCAACCATGGAAATCACAACATACCACCCAATCATGGCTATAATAACCCATTCAGCACCAGCACGTCCAAAAGCATCTAACCACTTATTTTTGCCTACTAAACTATTAATTTTTAAAAAAATCTTGGTATTTAAATCCATCATATAATTTTTATTATTTTATCAACAAATCACTATTTTTGCAAACCAAAAGACTACTTGCCAAAAATCTTAAAATGCGCTAATATTTATTCACATTTACGCGCCCATAGCTCAGTGGTTACCCGCCCGCCTCGGCTATGCCGAAGGCATGTCGGGCAGGGAGCACCACCTTTATATTAAACAAGATTATCAAATTATTAAAAGTTAATTACGCGCCCATAGCTCAGTGGTTACCCGCCCGCCTCGGCTATGCCGAAGGCATGTCGGGCAGGGAGCACCACCTTTATATTAAACAAGATTATCAAATTATTAAAAGTTAATTACGCGCCCATAGCTCAGTGGTTAGAGCACTGCCCTTATAAGGCAGGGGTCGATGGTTCAAGTCCATCTGGGCGCACGAGTTTCATAAGAGGGTTATCCCTTTTTTTATTTTATAATTATGAAAAAAATTTTTTTATCCACCATTTTTTCCCTGATATTTATTACTCCTGTTTACGGAGCAGTCTTTGATTATAATAAACTGAATTTAAAATCATCTCTTTGTGCTGTAGAAAATAATGATTTAATCACTTTGCAAAATATATCTTTACAACAAGAAATTACCAAAAAAGAATTAGAAAATGTAAAGCAAATACTATCAAAAATAAAAGAAACCAAAAATACCTGTCGACAAAAAATTTCCAAAGCGGAAAATATTGATGCTGTTTTTCCTTTTATTTCCAAGGAAGAATTGGATGCTTGTGAGGTTTTGGGTGCAAAAAAAGAAGCTTCCAGTCACTATATAAACATTTTAAAATTTGACCAAAAAGAACTTTTGGATAAAGGATATAAAAACAAAGAAGAAGTGGAAGAAATACTAAAAATAATAGACCAAGAAATAAAAAAATTTACTTCTTTGTGCTCTACAAAAAGAAGTCCTACTGATTTAAGTGTTCCTGTTTTTACAGATAATTCTTTGTCTTTAAATAATTATTTCAAAAATGAAGTTTCCAAGATAGCATCCCAGACCAATAATCCTATTGTTTTTTTAGATAATTTTAAAAAACTAAATAAGCTAATTAACCTATTGGAAAATGACTTTTTGACAAATCACAATGATTTTTTGATACAAGAATTAAGCTCATTTATTTCAGAGATTTCTTTTGCAAACGGAAAGGTTTTTTTACAAAATCAAGAATTTTCCAGTTCTGAAACAAAAAAATTTAACTTTACTTTGGTAGAAAAAAATATAAATATTTTACACCAAGCAAATTCTTCTGAGCTGATTTATGAAAAAACTAAAATTATACTACAAACTCCCCTGCTTTTAAAGCAAGACCAGGTTTTTATTGAAGATGCTAATATAACTTCAGAACTTAGTAATTTTTTAAACAAAAGCGGAAATTTTATATTATCAAAAAATAATGAAGAAAAAATCACTCTTAATGGAGATTTTATTGAAAAACGAAAAATCCTCGGAATATTCCCTATTCAAATCTCAACAACACAGAATTTCTACCTGATTAACGGAGCTTTTGTATTACAAAAAGAAAAAAAACCTTGGTGGTATAAAATTACTTTTTAATTCCCTTTATTTTTCAGCTGTGATAAAATAAGTATTATATGAATAAAGAAAAACAAATACTCGTTAAGCCCGTTGATGCTCAAAAACGTTTGGATATATTTTTGGTTGAAAAATTGAAAATAAGTCGTTCTCAAGTACAAAAAATGATAGAAAATGAGTTTGTTTTTGTTAACAACAAAAATCCCAAAAAATCTGGTGATTTGATAAATTCCGGAGATAAAATTTCTATAAAAAATAAAGGGGAAATAATCAAAGAAAACAAAAACAAAACAAAAGACGAAGTTCCTGAAAAAAATAAAGAAAAAATCTCTTTGATCCCCGAAATAATAGCCGAGGAAAAAGATTTTCTAGTAGTCAACAAACCATCGGGTTTATTGACTCATGGTATAAAAAAGGGGGATCAATCTTTGGCTGAGTTTTTAATCAAAAAATATCCTGAAATCAAAAAAGTGGGTGAAGATCCTCTCAGACCAGGGATAGTCCATAGATTGGACAGAGAAGCTTCTGGTCTTTTGGTAGTAGCTCGCAATCAAAAAATGTTTGATCATTTAAAAAAGCAGTTTCAAGATAGAACTATTGGAAAAGAATATATCGTTTTGGTTCACGACAAAGTATCCGCTGATCGTGGTATTATAGATTTTCCTTTGGAAAGAGGAAAAAATACCGACCGCATGGCAGCTTTACCAAAAATGGTTCGCGGTCATGAAAATGAACAAGGAAAGCAATCTTTGACTGAGTTTTGGGTAGAAAAAAGATTTGTCAATTTTTCACTTTTAACGGTCAAAATCCATACCGGAAGGATGCATCAAATTCGTGCTCATTTTTTGGCTTATGACCACCCTGTAGTTGGTGATAATCTTTATTTTCAAAAAAAACAAAAACGTAGATGGGATGATGAGCTTGGAAGATTGTTTTTGCACAGTTTCAAATTGGAATTTACGGACCTACAGGGCGAAAGGAAGCATTGTGAAATAGCGTTACCGGATGAATTAAAGGATTTCTTGAAGAAATTAAAATAACACAGAAATCCCAATTCCCAAATCCCAATGACCAATCAAATCCTAAATCCCAAACCCTAAAAATATTTAGTCATTTGAGCATTGGTCATTCATTGGGCATTGGACATTGGGGTTTGGTCATTAAAAACATTCCAATTTAAAAAAACCAAATTATAAATTGACATTACTATGACAAACAAGGGTTTACTCATCATTATTTCCTCCCCCTCTGGTAACGGCAAAGATGCTGTCATAAATGCTCTGCTCAATATCATTCCCGGATCATCTCGTTTTATCACTACCACCTCTCGCCCACCTAGACCTGGCAACCAAGAAGGTGTGGATTATCATTTTGTAACTGAACAAAAATTTAAAGAAAAAATCAAAAATAACGATTTTTTGGAATATAATTTCTACGCAGGAAATTATTACGGAACAGAAAAAAAATTATTAGACATAGCTTTGTCAAAAAATAATATTACTTTTTTAAACATGGATGTTAATGGTAAAGATAATATCAACAAAGCTGGAATTAAAAATTTATCTATATTCTTACTACCTGAAAATTTAGAAATTTTAAAAAATAGGATTAAATCTAGAGGTGGGATAAGTAATGAAATCATTGAAGAACGCATGAAAATAGCTCAAAAAGAAATATCATTTGCACCAAGCTACGATTATCAAGTTGTAAATGAAAACGGAAAACTTGACCAAACTGTTGATAAGTTAGCCAAAATAATCACTTTTGAACTTACAAAAAGTCCAAATATTGACAAATAACCAAATTTACGCTAAGATAATAGCACTTTTATTATTTATCAAGAGTTAAATATGACTGAAGAAACAAACATCGCGACCGCACCGGTAATTTACAAACCGGGTATGGTTGTCAAAGTTCACCAAAAAATCAAAGAAATGAATACAAAAGGAGAAGAAAAAGAACGTATTCAAATCTTTGAAGGAACCATTATCTCCGCTAAACATGGAAAAGAAGTTGGCGCAACTATCACTGTGCGTAAAATTTCTGACGGAATCGGTGTAGAAAAAATATTTCCACTTCAAGCTCCGGTAGTAGCAAAAATAGAATTAGTAAGACAATTAAATGTCCGCCGAGCTAAACTAAATTTCCTTCGTGATCCAAAATTCAAAAGAAAAATGAAAGAAATAAAGTAAGTCGAAAGTCCATAATGTCCGTAAAGTCCGTAAAGTAAAAATACAAATTAAAAAATCTTCCTCTATAGGAAGATTTTTTAATACTTTATAAAAAGACTTTATAGACTTTAAGAACTTTACAGACTTTTTGACTATTTCAGGTATTTCCCTGTCCAGCTTTTTTTGTTTTTTATTATATCACTTACTGTCCCAACAGCTATCAATTCACCGCCTTTTTTACCACCCTCTGGACCAAGCTCTATAACCCAATCTGAATTTTTGATTACATCTAGATTATGCTCAATAATCAAAACAGTATTACCTTTTTCAGCCAATTGTTTGAGAACTAAAAGCAATCTTTTGATATCTTCAAAATGTAAACCTGTTGTCGGCTCATCTAAAATATATAAGGTTTTTCCAGTAGACGCACGCGCCAACTCTGTCGCCAATTTAATTCTTTGCGCTTCCCCACCAGATAACGTAGTTGCTGGCTGACCAAGTTCCAAATACCCCAAACCAACTTGACGTAAAATATTTAATTTATCCGCAATCTGTCTGTTTTCTATAAAAAATTTATATGCTTCTTCAATAGTCATTTTCAAAACTTCAGCAATATTTTTTCCTTTGTAGTTTATTTCCAAAGCCTCTTGGTTGTAACGAGAACCATTGCAATCATTACAAACTACAAACACATCAGCCAAAAATTGCATCGGGATACGGATATACCCTTCACCAGCACAAGTCTCGCAACGCCCTCCACCTTTGACATTAAAACTAAATTTGCCAGCATCATAACGTCGCATACGACTTTCTGGCAAATTGGAATACAAATCTCTAATAAGTGTAAAAATACCCGTGTAGGTTGCTGGATTGCTACGCGGAGTCCTACCAATCGGGCTTTGATCTATAGCTATCACCTTATCAATATTTTCCACGCCTTTTATTTCTTTGTGGGTTCCAGGCTCATCTTTGGCACGATAAAAAGTTTTTGATAAATATTTACCCAAAATATCAACTATCAATGTTGATTTTCCAGAACCTGATACACCGGTCACACTAACCAATTTACCAAGTGGAATATCTACATCGATGTTTTTTAAATTGAAACCCTGAGCACCAATAATACTGATTTTCTTTACTTCTTCTTTCTTGTTTTTTTCTTTTTTCTTTTCACTGTAATATTCAAAATCATCAGAAACATCCGCTCTGCCAAAAAGGTAATCTGAGGTTAAAGAATTCTTTGTTTTTTTGATTTCTGCCAAAGTCCCGGCTGCTACAATCTTACCACCATATACACCAGCTCCTGGACCGACATCTATCAAATAATCAGCTTCTTTCATGATAGCTGCATCATGTTCAACCACAATCACAGAATTGCCCAAATCACGCAAATATTTCAAAGTATCTATCAATTTTTGGTTATCTCTAGAATGCAAACCCACAGATGGTTCATCCAAAACATAAACTACCCCTGTTAAACCCGAAGATAATTGAGTAGCCAATCTTACACGAGTCGCTTCTCCACCAGATAAGGTATTCATAGAGCGATTTAAACTAATATACCCTAACCCTACTCTGGTTAGATTTTCTAGACGAACTAGAATTTCTTTTATTATCGGTTCAGCTATGTTTTTTTTCAACAATTTTTCATTTTTAAGAAAAGATTTAAACAATATTGCACTGTCTTCTATGTTTATTTCTGAAATTTGTGTGATATCATACTGATCAAATTTTACAGCCAATGATTCTCTTTTCAATCTTTTACCTTCACACAAAGAGCAAACCTGCTCTCTCATATATTGTTCTATTTCTTTGCGAATATAATCAGAATCTGTTTGTAAATGTCGTTGACGCAAATCTTCCATCACTCCGACAAAATTTATTTTTTTACCATCAACTTCATAAAGCTCTTTGCCCGTACCTTTCAAAAGAATGTCTCTGATTTTTGCAGATAACGAAGAAACTGGAGCCTCGACTGAAAAACCATGCTTTTCAGCAACTGCTTTGAGTATTTTTTGATATTGATTTTGATTTCCAGTAATACGTGTCCAGGGTTGTATCGCTCCTTCTAGTAAGGAAAGTCGTGGATTTGGTATTACTAAACTAGGATCTACTTCCATGGTAATCCCCAAACCAGTACAACGAGGACAAGCGCCAAAAGGACTGTTAAAACTAAAATTACGAACATCTAAATCAGGCATTATTTTTCCACATTTCAGACAAAGCCCAAGTGTAGAGAGAATTTTATCTTCTTTGTCTGTGCCTAAATAAAGCAAACCATTGCTCAAATCAAGGGCTATTTCTACCCATTTAGTAGGATCCTGTTTTTTTATGTCATTTATTTTGCTTATCAAAAGCTCTATTTTATAAGTTTTTTTCGGATCAAAAGCCATTCCTGCCAACTCATGAATTTTCAATATTTTTCCGTTTACACGAACATGGTCAAAACCTGATTGTTCCACTTTTTCAAGCAATGCTCTAGGCTGTTCTACAACTTCATCGCGAACCAAAGGAGATAAAATCAATATCTCTTTGTTTCTACGACACAACTCTCTGGTTATTTCTATAATTTCACCGGTGGTATAAGACATCACCTCTTCGTTACAATCCGGACAGTATTGCTTACCAACTCGAGCAAAAAGCAAACGTAAAAAATCATAAATTTCCGTCACTGTCCCGACAGTTGAACGAGGGTTTTGCGTATTGATACGTTGATCAATAGCAATAGTTGGCGACAATCCTTCTATACTATCGATATCGGGTTTATCACGCACTTCCATAAATTGTCGCGCATAAGCAGACAAACTTTCCGCATAACGACGTTGACCCTCGGCGTAGATAGTATCAAAAGCCAAACTAGATTTTCCCGAACCAGACAATCCGGTAATAACTACCAATTTATTTTTTGGAATATTTACCGAAATATTTTTTAGGTTATGAACCCGAGCTCCTTTGATTTTTATCATTTCTTGCATAAATTTTGATTTATTTAAATTCGTTCTGACATTTTAAATTACCACCTTCATCATAACAAACAGTAGCTATTACCCCTTCACTTACTTGAGTTATTTTATTGTCTATTTCAGCATTTATAACTAAATCACAAACAGCAGATAAAGCTGTGTAAGGGATTATATTATCTGGATTGTCGATTATAGGACCTAGATTATAAAGATGCGATTCTATGTTCAATTTTTTATCTTTTATTTCTTGAATTCTAGCATTATTCCATTTTCTCAAATATTCATCTATCAAAATTACAGACCCAACTTTAGGTGAAAAACCACTTCCTGAACAATCACTTTTTGTGGCTAAAAAAACGCTATCGTTTACATTATATTTACCACTTGTATCATGCATTTCTACCGCCATAAGAAAACCTTTGAAAGTCCCTTTAGTTCCTTTACAATAATCACTAATTTCTGAAGCAGTCACATTAAAAACAAAATTTTTCGTATTTTTATTAGCATCAAATTTATCAACTCTCAAGGAGGCCGGTGATGCACCTACATAATCCAAATAATTTTCACCGGTTGTTGTACCACAAACAGCAAGTAATGTTATATCGTCGACATAGGAACCAACGTTAGAGCTCAAAGTGATACTGCCACCAACAGTACCTTCTTTGCAAGAATATTTTATCGGATTTGCATCATCTTTTAAACAAAGACACATTATTCCGCTACCTTTGCCACAAATCTGATTTTTATCATTTTTACGACCATCACAATCCACCCCAATGCATATGCCGGTGGTTATCGAATATTCAGCACCGCATTTTGTCAAAACCGGCTCATTGGTTTTATGTACTTCGGTACTTTTATCTATATTATTTTTTTTAAAAACTTCTAACGAAGAAAGTGATTGTGTAAAAGTAAATTCACTCACTTTAGTCTCTTTTGGTTTTTCGACATCCATACACCATTTTGGTAAACTAATTTCTCTTATCATAAATACAGACGGTAGTCTTAATTCCAAAGTGCTCGGATTAACCATGTTTAAAATAGTATATGACATATACGCCAGGGACAATCCTATCACTGCTCCGATAATTCTTTTTTTGGCACTACTTATCATTTCTTGGTTCCCGGCTGAGCCTACATATTGAATACCAGCCACAATTATCATTACTGAGGCTAATATTGATAAAATTATCAAGGCATAATTATAAACCATCTCAATATATCTACCAACATGAGGGGTAGTAGTAACCCCGGCAAAATAAACTTGCAAATTAGTTTGTCCACCAGCCAAACACTTTCCCCAAGAATAATTATCGTCTCCTGTTTTTAGATCATTTCCACCACATTCTTTATCTTGAATAAAACCATTTCCACCCCAACCCCTATCTTTCCTGATAGCTTCACAATCTTTTTTAATCCAACATAATGGATTTTCTGCCGGAGATTTTTTAACTTCCTCTGCTTTACTTACATTTACAAACAAAAAAACTCCCATCAATGAAAGAGTTAAAAAAAAGACTGAAATTATTTTTTTATTCATATCCTATTTTTTAAGGATTTAAAGTGGTGGTAATAATTTTTTCCCAATTTTCTAAAGGGATATTTCCTTGAATTTTATTACCGTTTATAAAAAATGTTGGCGTGCCTGAAATATTATATTTATGGCCTGTTGTATAATCTTTATTAACTTCAATTTTAGTTTTATCCGCGACCAAACAAGCTTTGAAAGACTTTTCTTCTACGCCTATTTGGTTTATAAAAGCATTGATCTCCGTTAAAGTAAAATTTTGTGTTAATTCATTTTGATGAGAAAAAAGATAATCATGAGCCCCCCAATATAAACCTTGTTCATGGGCACAAAAAGACATTTCCGCAATTTTTGTTGCACCTTGATATAGCGACTCTATCGGAAAATATCTTATAATCAATTTTATTTTACCACCATATTTAGCAACCAATTGACGCATTATAGATTCTTGTTCCTTACAAATCGGACATTTGAAATCTATAAAAGCCACAATTACTAAATCTGCTTCTCTGTTCCCCAAAAAAGGTCTTTCTGAGGTTTCAAGCTCTGTGCGAACCGCCAAAATCTGAGCATCTTGCTGATTTTGTTTATAAATTATTTTTCTCAATTCTTCTCCATATCCAAGCTTAATCAAACCATAATAACGCCAAACCAATAATCCACCCGCAATTAAAAACGCTAACAAAAGACAGGTAACCACAATAATCATGGCCCCCCACCATTGTTTATACCAGCTTTTTTTGGCTGAAAATTGAAAATTTTCCATAAAAAATACTATGGTTTTATCCTACCACAGAACTTGAAACTAATCAATAGTGAAAGGCAAAAAAACAGAAAAAAAGTAAATATTGACAAAAATCCTATTTTATGGTATAATTGTCCAGGATATAAATCTTCTTATTTTAACTATGAAAACTCTAATTTTGAACATAATTCAGCTTATTTTAGCCATTATTTTGATTATTATCATCCTTTTGCAACAAAAAGGAACTGGTTTATCAGGTGTTTTTGGTGGATCTTCCAACGTGTATAGCACCAAACGCGGAATTGATAAAATACTTTTCTACACCACTATTATAATCTCTGTTTTATTCTTCGGTATTTCTTTTACCAGGATTTTTTGGTAAAATAAATTTAAAATTTCTTCTTTAAACAACCCGAAAATGCGTTTACCGGAATTTTTTCAATTTAAAAAAAAGGAAGCTAGGCCTTTGGTCAAAGATTTTGACCAAGCACTTATTCGTAAAATAAGTAAAAATAGATTTCCTTCTTGGTCGCAAATTAAATACCTTTTCCATTTCTTAAACAAAAAAGAGAAGGTTACTTTTTGGACATCTTTTTCTCTGATTATTATTACCACTATAATTTGGGCGATATTTTTTATTTTTGAACACCTTGCTATTTTACCAATGGTTGGTGGAGAATATATCGAAGGATTGGTCGGTTCACCAAAATTGATAAACCCTATTTACGAAAGTGCCAACGACACAGATGCGGATATTTCCAGACTTCTTTATGCAAAACTTTTTACATACGATGAAAATCGTAAACTTATACCTAGTTTAGTCAAAGAATACGAATTGTCCGAAGATAAAAAAACTTATACTTTTACTTTGAAAGACGATATTTATTGGAGCACTGGAGAAAAAATAATCACAGACGACGTTGCTTTTACTATCGATGTTATCCAAAATCCAGAAACCGGCAGTCCGTTGTTCAACTCTTTTCAAGGAGTTGTGGTAGAAAAAATAGATGAAAAGAAATTTTCTTTGACTTTAAAAGAGCCTTTTTCTCCATTTTTAAACAATCTAGTTTTAGGGATAATCCCGGAAAAGATTTTTGGACAAATCAATCCTATCAATATCAAATTGGCCAAAGATAATTTACAACCAACTATGGTTTCTGGTCCTTATGTTTTTGTTAAAATGATAAAAGACAATTCCACCAATAAAGTTCAGACATACACTTTGAAAAGAAACGAAAAATATCATGACACAAAACCTTATCTAGAAAATATTGTTTTTAAATTTTATGACAGCTATGAACAAGCGATAACTGATTTGCGCAATCAAAGTATTCACGGTCTTGGTTTTATCCCCAATAGCTTGAAAGAAAAAGTTGTAAGTAAAAATATCAATTTATATGATTTACAACTTCCACAATATATCGCTTTGTTTTTCAACCAAATCAAAGAAAAGGTTTTGAAAGATGATGTGCTTCGTAATTGTTTGGCACTAAGTATTGATAAAAAAGTAATTTTGGAAGAAGCCTTAAAAAATAACGGTCAAATTGTTCATAGTCCTTTTTTAAAAAATGAAATGGGCTATTACTCTGATATCAAAAAAACGAGTTACAACCCAGAAGAAGCCAATTCTTTACTTGATAAAAGCTGGAGCAGGGTTGAACCTACTAAATTTGAAGAAATCAGAAAAGAACAAATCATGAAAAAAATGAAGGAAAATTATGTAATAAACACCGCGACTACTACAGAATCAACGGAAAACAGCACCACTTCTCCCAACTTTATCACTTTGGTAGAACTGGAAGAATTGGTTAACCAAGAATTTGCAAAAGAAATAGATTCAACTCAATCATTTTATCGCAAAGACAAAAATAACAATATTTTATCTTTGACTATCACTACCGTCGATATCCCAGAATTTAGAAAAGTTGCGGAAATCGTAGCCCGTTTTTGGAAAAATATAGGTATTCAAGTTTTTATCGAACCTATTGATGGTAAAAAAATAACCAAGGAAAATATTCGTGAAAGAAATTATTCTGTATTACTTTTCGGAGAAATGCTTGGTGGAGATCCAGATCCTTATGCTTTTTGGCATTCTAGCCAAACTCAATTTCCAGGTTTAAATCTAGCACTTTTTTCTGACAAAGATGCTGATAAACTAATAGAAGATGCTAGAATTACAGATGATATTGCTAAACGTGAAGAAAATTACAAAAAATTCCAGGATATTTTAGTCAAAAAAAATCCAGCTATTTTTCTTTATACTCCGTCATATACTTATGCAATTGATGCTAATGTAAAAGGAGTTAGTATAAAATCTATTCTTACTCCGGACAATCGCTTCAACACACTTAGCAGGTGGTATCTCAAAACAGCTAAACAGTGGAAATAGCGACACGATTTAAAGATTTAAAAATTAAAAGATTGCAAGATTACGTAGAATACACGAAATCTTTAAATCTTTCAATAAATAATCTTTTAATTTTACATGGGCGAGTGGCGGAATTGGTATACGCATACGTCTCAGAAGCGTATGGGGAAACCCTTGGGAGTTCGAGTCTCCCCTCGCCCACTTTTTTCTCCTTTCAATCTTTATTATTCAAGACAGACTTCAA
Source organism: uncultured Gammaproteobacteria bacterium (assembly GCA_964428525.1). Classification (GTDB taxonomy): domain Bacteria; phylum Patescibacteriota; class Patescibacteriia; order Magasanikbacterales; family GWA2-37-8; genus JAKLGL01. Next base: position 13,813 of record CAYRYH010000018.1, read on the forward strand.
GCAATTGTCTTGAACAGTTTATTTATTTAACTTAAAATTTAAAAGTTAAAAATTAAAATTGCAATTTAAAATTCAAAATAACAAGAAGCGTCATCTTGAGCAAAGCGAAAGATCCCTTAAACACTATTTTAGGAAATAATTTAAACTATAAGAGATTCTTCGTTTCACTCAGAATGACAAAAACTTTTTACTTTTGCATTGAAATTTTGCCTTTTGACTTTTTACTTTTTACTTAATCACGTTATGATTTACAATAAAAACACACAGACACAAACAACAAACAGACCACCTCAAAGAAGTGGTCAGCGATTTTATAGTCGCAACAGTGCTAGTAAGCCCGGACAAACAGTCCCACACAACAATGCTCGCCCTTCTTTTTCTCGTTTTCGTACAGAAAACAAAAAATTGCGCGTCATGGTTCTTGGTGGACTAGAAGAAGTCGGCCGTAATTGTACTCTTTTTGAATACGGTAACGATATAATTATCGTTGATATGGGGTTGCAATTTCCTGAAGAAGATATGCCGGGTATTGATTATATCATCCCAAACATGTCTTATCTAAAAGGCAAGGAAAAAAATATCCGTGGGGTTATCATTACCCACGCCCACTATGATCATATCGGGGGCATCCCCCACCTCATCCCGATGCTTGGCTATCCGCCAATTTTTGGACTACCTCTGACCAATGCTATCATCAAAAAACGTCAAGAAGATTATAAAAATCTCAAACCACTTAATCTTAACAACCTCAAGATTGATGATAAATTGCGTTTGGGTAGTTTTGATTTGGAATTTTTCCATCTTAATCACAACATCCCTGATACAATGGGTATTTTGATAAAAACTCCGGAGGGAAATATCGTTCATACTGGTGATTGGAAATTTGACTATCAACCATCAGGAGAAAAACCAGCTGATTTACAACGCATCGCTCGCATTGGTAGTGAAGGAGTTTTGGCATTAATGTCTGATTCCACCAACGCGTCTCAACCAGGACATCAAATGTCCGAATCAGAAATCAATACCAACTTGGATGATATTATTTCCAAAGCTCCAGGACGTCTCATAATTGGCACTTTTGCATCTCTGCTTTCTCGTATCAAACAAATTGTAGAAATCTGTGAAAAAAATGGCAAAGTAATTGCACTTGATGGTTTTTCTATGAAAAGCAATGTAGAGATAGCCAAACAACTAGGTTATATGAAATTTTCTCCAAAAACCCTGATTGATTTACGACATGTTAATAATTATCCTAACGAAAAAGTAGTGATAATTTGTACTGGTGCTCAAGGCGAAAAAAATGCTTCATTGATGCGTATTGCCAATGGTGAACATAATTTTGTCAAACTCGTTCCTGGAGACACAGTTGTTTTTTCTTCTTCCGTTATCCCTGGTAACGAACGCACTGTACAAAGATTGAAAGATACTCTTTTTCGCAAAGGTGCGGAAGTTATCCATTATCAAATGATGGACGTTCATGCTGGTGGACACGCCAAAGCTGATGATGTAAAACTAATGATAAAATTGATAAGCCCTAAATATTTTATACCGATTGAAGGAAATCACTTTTTACTTCATTACAATGCACGCACAGCTATTTCTATGGGTTTTCCAAAAGAAAATTGTTTCATCGCTGACAACGGTCAAGTTATGGAATTTTCCGCTGGAACAGGCAAACTAACTAAAGAAAAAATCAATTCTGATTATGTTTTTGTTGACGGGCTCGGAGTGTCTGATGAAACCAATATTGTACTACGCGATCGCCAGGTCTTGGCTGAAGACGGGATGGTAGTAGTCATCGCGACAGTTGATAGCAAAACTGGAAAATTGATTCAAAATCCAGATATTATTTCCCGCGGTTTTGTTTTCCTCAAAGAAAATAAAGAGATGATCGAAGATCTCCGTCATCGCGTGAAAAAGATGGTTATAGATTCCGATCCACTTTCTTGGGCTGATACAAACGGGATAAAAAATAAAATCCGTGATTATGTTGGACAATT
>CAYRYH010000019.1:0-14523 GCA_964428525.1 uncultured Gammaproteobacteria bacterium
TAAGATGACTTTTACTGCTTTGACCTCCATGCGGGGTTTCCTGGAATAGAAAAACAACAAAAGCACCCGTTTTGGGTGCTTTTGTTATATGTTTCGCTCAAAGCTATAAGCCGAATTTCGTCTATCCCGACATAATCGGGAGAGATGGTCATTTATCTTGCTGATCACATCACTGTGCCAGTCTTTGCGAGCTAACTTTCTGAATTCATTCTGAGAATGAAAACATTGCTCTTGCGCCAGGCAGGGTTTGGCACGTTTTGGCATTACTGCCAATCGAGTATGATAGCCCATATATAAGACATTCATACACTTTTCACCTTTGATGAGAAAAATTAATTTCAAACTATTTCCACCCAAAAGGGCGGGATAGTTCGCTGCTTATACAGCTCACTAGTATAGTCTCTGTGCCACTTTCCCTATTTACATTGTCGCCAATGCAACGGCGGGCATTACCCGCTACCCCTTACCTTTCAGACAAACGAGACCTCTATATATCAAGGAATCCTTGATTTATAGCCTGTCTATAATTGTTTATCGATAGAGGCGTTCGGACTTTCCTCTCGGATCGTATTCCGACCCAAGCGACCATCCGCTTTGAACTTCATAAGTATAGCATATTTTGGCACTTTTGTCAAGATATAAGGGTTTATTTTGGCTAAAATTAGACAAAAAGTAGTATGTAGTTTGTATTATGTATTATGTATAAAACCATTTCGCATACACAATACATAATACATGATACATGATATATAACAAACTTTGACTTTATGTGATTTTTGTAATAAAATATCATTAACTTGATTTATTTATTTTTCTTCATTTTGTATGAAGCGTTTTGAACTTTTCTTCACCTTTCTTCAACTTCCAATTGATTATCTAATGATTGTTTTGGCTGGATTCTCCGCTTATAGTTTGCGCTATACCGATTTTATCAAAAGTATTCGCCCGATAATGTTTGATTTAACTTGGCATACTTATTGGCCGATAGTTCTTTTGGTTGCTGGAGTTTGGGTAATCATTTTTGCTTTTTCCGGACTTTATAACACCGACCCAAACAGAAGACTACTTAAAGATATTAATCGTATCTTTTTTGCCTGTGCCACCGGGTTTGCTGGTATTACAATCTATGTTTTTTTTACTTTGCAAAAATTTGATTCTCGTTTTTTGGTTTTGATGGGTTGGATTTTGGCGGTTATTTATGTGATTTTTGCTCGCGCCATTATTCGCGGGTTAAAAATATTTTTATATAGCCGTGGATATGGTTTACGCAAAACCATAATTATCGGTACACAAAATATTGCTTCTCGCATCATGGAAAATATCAACAACCAACCAATACTTGGCTATAAATTAGTTGGCAGTTTTGATGGTTTTGATGAAGAAGTTGCTTCCAAAATCAAAATTCTCAAACCAGATGACATCATCTTCGCTGACCCAAAGGCCAATCAAGAAGAAGCATTATCAGCTATAGATTTTGCCAATGAAAATCATCTATCTTTCAAATATTCCGCAGATTTATTGGATACTATTACTTCCAACATTGCTCTTAGTACAATTGATGATATTCCAATCATTGAACTTCGCCGAACCAGATTAAATGTTTGGGGTAGAATCTTCAAGCGCATCGTGGACATTATCGGTAGTTTTATTTTAATCATTATTTTTTCCCCAATTTATTTGATAGTTTCTCTGATAATACTGTTTGAAACCGGTCGCCCTATAATTTATAAAAATGAACGTGTAGGACAAAAAGGAATTTTATTTTTTACTTACAAATTCCGCTCCATGTATCAAAAATTTTGCACCGGTACACAGTTTGGCTCTCAAGGTCAAGAGGCTTTGGAAAAAGAAAAAGAATTAATAAAAGAATTGAGCATCAAAAAAGGTCCTGTTTATAAAATAAACAATGATCCTCGTGTTACACCTTTTGGACGATTTATTCGTCGCTGGAGTTTGGATGAATTTCCTCAGTTTTTTAATGTTTTTATCGGTAATATGAGCTTGGTTGGACCTCGTCCACACCAACCCCGTGAAGTAGATAAATACAAAAAACACCATAAAATAGTTTTGGCTATCAAACCAGGCATTACAGGTTTAGCACAAATTTCTGGACGCAGTGATCTGAGTTTTGAAGATGAAGTAAAATTAGATACTTTTTACATTGAAAACTGGAGGCTGCTTTTAGATTTGATTATTTTGATAAAAACCCCTTTCGTTGTATTAAGTAGGAAGGGAGCAAAATAAAACAAAAGATTTATCACTACGTTTGTTATAAATGTTTTATCGCGCTAACGCGCTTGTTGTATAAAATTATTTTAACATTTAGAACATTTATATCATTTAGAACTTATGAACATCGCATTAGTCCACGATTATTTAGCTCAAGACGGAGGGGCGGAAAAGGTTTTGAAGGCCCTTCATGAAATTTGGCCGGAGGCGCCAATTTTTGTTTTATTTCATGATGAAAAAAAACTAGATCAATTCAAAAAAGAACAAGTCAAAGAAAGTTTTTTGAAAAATTTTCCTTTTATTTATTCTCGTTATCAATGGTATCTACCTTTCATGCCAATAGCCACAGAAAAACACGATCTAAAAAACTTTGATATAGTTATTTCCAGCACTTCTCTTTTTGCCAAAGGAGTAATAACATCTCCCAGCACTTTACACATTTCTTATTGCCATACTCCTCCACGATTTTTGTGGTCAGATACTCACAAATACCTCAGTGATTTTCGCTATAATTTTTTTATCAAACTATTTTCTCCCAATTTCATCCATCGTTTACGTTTGTGGGATAAGATGAGCGCTGACCGTGTGGATGAATTTATCGCCAATTCTTTTACTGTTGCCAAACGTATTCAAAAATTTTATCGTCGTGAAACAAATATCATAAACCCTCCGGTAGAAACAGAAAAATTCAAAATTTCTCCGATTCTTGGTAATTATTATCTCTGCGGTGGCAGATTAGTGCCTTATAAAAAAATCGATTTAGTCATTAAAGTTTTTAATCGTCTCGGGCTCCCTTTGAAAATATTTGGTGATGGGCCGGAATTAAAACATTTGAAAAAAATAGCTAAACCAAATATTGAATTTTTGGGTCGCATTTCCGAAGAACAAAAGACAGATTTAATGAGTAAAGCTCTAGCTTTTATCAACCCTCAATTAGAAGACTTTGGTATCACGGCTATTGAAAGTATGTCTGCCGGACGTCCTGTGATAGCTTATGATGCGGGCGGAGCACAAGAAACAGTTATTGACGGTGAAACTGGTATTTTTTTCAAAAAACAAACATGGGAAAGTCTGTTTGATATTATTTTAAATTTTCATCCCGAAAACTGGGATAACGCCAAAATTCGTACTCACGCAGAAAAATTTAGCGAAGCGGTTTTTAAAGAAAAAATGAAAAGGTTTGTAAGTGATAAATATGAAGAGTTTAAGAAAGGACTTATTCAAAATAAATTATTTTGAAATTTTCAATTTTTAATTTTACAATTTTTAATGAATGGCTAATTTTCAATTAATCAAAAAATAATTGAATTTTAAAAATTTAATCATTAAAAATTCAATAAAAATTATAAAATTATAAATTAAAAATTACCTATGAACATAGGTGTCGACATCCGCCCACTCATGACCCCTATTCGCACAGGAGTTGGCGAATATACATTTGAGCTTCTAAATACACTGTTTCAAATTGATCATCAAAATCAATATTTTTTATTTTATAATTCCCATAAAAACATTGATGAAATATTGCCTGTTTGGAAATATGACAACGTTCATTTTATCAAAAAAAATTGGCCTAATAAAGTCTTTAACTTTTGTCAAAAATTTCTAAATTGGCCAAAAATTGATAAAATCATCACTAAAAAAAGCCTACTCCAAAATTTAGATTATTTTTTTTCTCCCAATTTTAATTTTACAGCTTTGAGCAGAAAAACCAAAAAAATATTGACTGTTCATGATTTATCTTTTGAGTTTTTCCCTGAATATTTTTCTTTCAAACAAAAACTTTGGCACTCTTTCATCAATCCTAAAAAACAATGTTTAAAATCTGATATTATATTGGCTCCAAGCTTTAATACTAAACGAGATTTAGTAAATTTTTACAATATCCCTGAAAATAAAATTCACATCATTTACCCAGGGATTTCTCCTGTTTTCAAAAAACACACAGAGCAAACAAAAAAATTAGACTTACCAGATAATTATATTTTGTTTTTGGGAACCATAGAACCTAGAAAAAATATTATGAGCATTATAGAAGCTTATGAAACAGCTTTTAATCATTTACCCCTCCCCTATCACCTGATCATAGCTGGCGCACGAGGTTGGAAAAATAAAGAAATTTTTGAAAGAATAGGCAATTCACCACTAAAACAAAAAATAAGTTTTGTTGATTATATAAAAAACGAAGATAAGCCCGAACTTTATCATCGAGCCAGTATTTTTGTTTACCCTTCATTTTATGAAGGATTTGGCTTCCCAGTTTTGGAAGCTATGTATAGTGGTTTGCCAGTCATCACTTCCAACCGTTCTTCCATGCCCGAAATAACCACTGATGCTGCCTGGCTTATTGACCCCAATAAGCCAAATCAAATCGTAGACGGCCTGGTTGAAATATCAAACAATCAAAAATTAAAAGATAGTTTAATAACAAGCGCCACGGAAAAAGCAAAAAAATTGGATTGGACAAAAACCGCTAAAGAATTTTTGGAAATTTTAAAATAAAAAAAGAGGGCCATTTTAGGCCCCGTAATCAAGTTTAAAACAATGTAAAATTTTTGATTATTTCTATTTCTTCTTTTGAAGAAACCACTTCTTGATTGAAGTTATTGCAATGTTTACAATTCATTTTTCTCCAAATAGTTCCGATAATTAAAAAATATTTAGCCTCAAAAGGAACTTCTTTTTTTTCCTCACCACCACATTTAGAACAATGGCGTAAGACAATTTCAGATTCTTTTTTCAAAACATTTTCAGACATAGGCTCCTCCTTATAGAAATGGAAAAAATAATAAAGAACGAAGTTTGAATTTTACAACTTTTAAACAAATAAGTCAAGTAAAGTCAGTTTTAAAACTAACTATTATGAAAATAGGCATTGACGCTCGTCTTTACGGCCCAAAACAGGGTGGTCTGGGGCGATATTTACAACAATTAATAGCTGGGTTGGAAAACACGGAACAACAAAACGACTACGTGATTTTTTTGCGTCAAGAAAATTTTGAAGAATATCAACCAAAAAATCCTCGTTTTAAAAAGATTTTAGCCGATATTCCTTGGTATGGCTGGCAAGAACAAATTTTACTACCGAAAATTTTAAAAAAAGAAAATTGCGACTTTATCCATTTTCCCCATTGGAATATTCCGTTTTTTTATTTTGGAAAATTTATAGTTACTATTCACGATTTGATTCTTTATCATTACCCAACTAGAAAAGCCAGTACTCTCGGGCCAATTACTTACTTTTTAAAAAATTTGGCTTATAAATTTATACTTCGTCATGTTGTCAAAAAAGCTTCACAAATAATCACGCCCAGTGATTTTACGAAACAAGATATTATAGATACCTTGCGTATACCAACTGATAAAATTAACGTAACTTACCTTGCCCCTGTTTTAAAAAACAATATCCAATATTCAATATCCAATATTAACAATCCAGAAATAAAAAACAAAAATCACGAAATTCTTAAAAAACACAATATAACCAAAAATTATTTATTGTATGTCGGTGTAGCTTATCCCCACAAAAACCTAGAAAGGTTGATAAAAGCTTGGAAAATGTTTGAAAAAGAAAATCAAAATTTTCAACTTGTTTTGATTGGTAAAAAAAATTATTTTTATGATTGTTTGATAAATTCTAAAATTTTTAAAAATTGCCAAAATGTGATTTTTACCGATTTTGTACCTGATGAAGAACTATCTGTGTTTTATAAAAATGCCACGGCTTATATTTTTCCTTCTTTATACGAAGGTTTTGGTCTTCCACCTCTTGAAGCCATGCAATATCAAATTCCAGTAATTTCTTCAAACGCAACTTGCTTACCGGAAATTTTAGGAAACTCTGTTTTATACTTTGAACCACAGAATGAACAAGATATTTATTCGAAAATAAACTTAATTTTAACAAATTCAGACAGCCGTCAAAAACTTATCAACAATATACCAAATATTTTAGCTAGTTATAGCCAAAAAAATACCGCCGAAACTACTTTGTTTGTTTACAAAAAAATGGTATAATAAATACGTACGAACTACAAAACGATACGAAATTACGAAATGTAAAAAATAGAGAATAAATAATTTTTATTTTATTTGGATTTTGTCGATTATTCGGGGTATTCGGATATAATAAGTAGATTCGGATTATATTTTATTTCATGTCTAAAAAAAGAATTCAACTTCGTCGTTGCCAATTTTGCAACAAGCCCGGGCACAACAAAGCCACTTGTCCGGATTTTTTGATTTCACAAAAAAATTCCGAACTGCCATCTTTACAAAAAAACGATAAAAAACTTCGTATTTTTTACCATGCTCCAGACCAAAAAAATTCCGATACGGTTTCCCCTCATCTTTTGAGTTTGAAAAGCAAAACTTCTCATTGGCAAGATATGGAAGTTTCCTCTCCTGAACAAAATTCTGAAAATTGGGAAAAGGTTTATTTAGAAATTAAAAATCAAGTTGAAACAAAAAAAGAAAGAAATATAGAAAAATATTTTATCCTTCCTGAAAAAGAAGAAGTAGAAACTCCTACCGAAAAAAGTTATTTTTCCAAAGAAAAAAATAAAATTGAAGAAAAAGGATCAGAATATGACTTAGATTTTTTGAAAATTATAGAAAACATTCACAAACCAGAGAAAAAAGAAGTTGTCTCAAAAATAGAAAAACCTACTAAATCTAGCAAAAAAATCAAAAACCCCATCAATTTTACTTTTCCTGTTATTTTCAAAAAAATAAACTGGCAAAAATCATTTTCTACTGCCATGATCGGACTTGTTTTGATAGCTTTACCATTGCAAACAAACAGTTTTTATAAAAACATCAAAATAAGCACAGACAAAATAGCTTCCAATGGGACGGTGGGTTTTATGGCTTTGCAAGATTCCGCAGCCGCTATAATCACAGCCAATTTACCAGCAGCACAAAACTCCATTACAGAAGCTTTGCAGAATTTTAGTCTTGCCATAGAAGAAATTCAAACTCATAAAATTTTACAAAAAATAGCTGTTAGTTTACCTCTAGTAAAATCAGAAGTTCAAAGTAGACAAAACCTGATTTTAGCCGGACAAAAACTTGCTTTAGGTAACACCTACCTTATCAAAGGAATATCTGAAGCCAACAATCCAGATATTCTACCCTTAAATCGTTTGGATATCATTTCCAACCACCTCAAATCAGCTATTCCAAATTATACAAGCGCATTGGAAGATTTAAATAATGTCAAAATAGATGTCTTACCTTTTGAATACCAATCTTCTTTTGAGGATTTTATTATTTTGTTTGAAAATTTACTTGCAGATTTGAAGAGTATTTCTGATTTAAGTCAAAATATAAATGAAATTTTTGGAAACACAGGTTTGCGCCGTTATTTATTGGTTTTCCAAAACGAAGCTGAAATAAGACCGACTGGTGGTTTCATGGGAAGTTTTGCGGTAATGGATATCAAAAATGGCAAAATTGAAAATATAGAAATTCCACCTGGGGGGTCTTATGATTTACAAGGACAATTGAGTGTTTTGGTAGAACCCCCAACACCTCTTTTGTTGTCCAATAAAAAATGGGAGTTTCAAGACGCCAATTGGTTCCCTGATTTCAAAGAATCAGCAGAAAAAACACTTTGGTTTTATAGACACAGTCGAAATATAACATTAGATGGCGTTATTGCTATAAATTCTTCTGTTTTGCAAAGATTACTTTCTTTGGTTGGTCCGCTTGAAGATGAAAAAAGAGGTTTAGAACTTACTGAAAAAACTGCTTTGATATCTATACAATCTATCGTAGAAACAGGCCCTGAAAAAAAAGAAAATAAACCAAAGCAAATTTTAACCGATTTAACACCAAAATTTTTAGATTCTATTTTTGCTTTAGATCCCAAAAATACTCTGCCTTTGCTTTTTAATCTCAACGAGGCTTTGGAACAAAAAGAAATTCAGGTTTATTTTACCTCACCTTATGTACAATCATCTGTGGAAAAATTTGGCTGGGGAGGGAGAATCACTCAAACCCCTGAGGGAAAAGATTATTTAATGGTAATAAACACTAACATACAAGGACAAAAAAGTGATGCTCAAATAAAGCAAAAGATTCAACATCAAACCATGATAGAAAAAGATGGTTCAATCATCAACAGTATTACTATTACCAGAACTCACAGGGGAACTTATCAACAAAATTTATACGACCAAACAAATATTAGCTATATTAGGCTTTATACACCAAGAGGATCAGAACTCATAACAGCTCATGGTTTTACCTGGCCAGATGAAAAATATTTCAGAGCACCAGCAAAAGGGGCATCCAAAGACGAAACTCTTGCTTTGGTTGAAGAGGAATTAGGATTTCACAACGATTCCGGTACTCGTATTACCAATGAATTTGGTAAGACAGCTTTTGGTAATTGGGTTATTACAGAGCCTGGAACCATAAGTACTGTACAGTTTATTTATCGTCTCCCGTTCAAAGCTTTTGCGCTAAATAAAAATGAAAATAAAAATTTATTTGAAAATATATTAATGAATCCTAAGATTATTTCTCAATACCAATTAATATTACAAAGACAATCCGGAGATAGGAGTACTTTTGAATCTCAAGTTATTTATCCTGAAGGCTGGGAATCAAATTGGAGTTATGGTGAAAATAGCTCTTTGGCCACTAACGGATATTTTGTTCCAGAAATACCTCTAAAAACCGATAAAATCTGGAGTTTACTCATGGAAAAAACATCTAACTAGAATTTTATGCTTGAAAAAAAGACTATTTTAACAACTCGTCGTCCCAAAATAAAAAGAAAAAAAATGGATGAATTTCTTGAAAAAAAATTTGATTCAGCCAAACAAAAAGAGATCGCTGAAAAAATAGCTGAGATTTACGAAGACCAAGACGGCATAGTTCCTGATATGAAAAATATTAAACTTCATAAAAAGAATAATTTCCTTCGTTTTACATTTTTTCTAATTTTTATCACCGCCATTATGGCCGTCTCGGCTTGGGCTGGTTTTTTGTATATTCCAAAAAATACAAAATTTTCTGAAGAAAAAATAGTTTTGAAAATAGAGGGCCCGACTGAAACACAGCTCGGCGGAACGAGTACTTATAAAATAATAGTTGAAAACAATCTCGGAGTTTCTTTAAAAAATGTCACTTTAAATACAAATTATCCGGATGGTTTTATTTTTTTAGAAAGCGATTTGAAAGCTGACAACCTCGGTAATACTGAATGGAGTTTAAAAGACATATCCGCTTCTTCTACCGGAGAAATCAGTATTACCGGACAAAACTTTGGATCTTTGAATCAACAAGGTTCTTGGCGGGTTTTCCTAAATTATAAACCAGAAAACCTGAGCTCTCAAATGCAGAAAATAACTACCTTGAACACCGTGGTTTCTCTTTCTCCTTTTGTTTTAAACGTCCTTGCCCCAGAAAAAGCAGCTTATGGCTCTGATTTTGAAATAAATTATACTCTAGAAAATAAAAATGATTTTATTCCCGAAAAAATGTATGTTTCTTTAAAATTACCGGAAAAATTCTCTATTACATCATCTAGTCCATTGCTAGATCAAGAAAATCGTTGGGTTGTCTCTCCTACCAACACACAATATTTTCCAAAAAATTTCAAAATTATCGGCAGATTTAACGGCGAGTTGGAAACTACAGAAAAGATAGAAGCGACTCTAGATTTACCTGTTTTGGCAGCTAGACAAATATATCAAATAGGTCAGGCAAATACGGAAATTGCCATTTCACGTACCGCCTTTTTGATGAATCTAGCAATAAACGGTTCCATGAATAATTTTAGTGCAAAACCAGGAGACCCTTTGAACATAACTATTAATTTTAAAAACGCTGGGAAAACATCTTTGAAAAACGCCTCTATTGTTTTGAAATTAGACGCTCCTTCTTTGAAGAAAGTAAGCGTTTTGGACTGGATGGATATTAACGACATGCTCGACGGCACCATAATCGGTAAACAAATTAGTGACACTATTCGCAACGGCACAATCACCTGGAATAAAAATCAACTCAAAGATTTAACTGAAATCAAACCTAACCAAGAGATAAGTATTGATTTACGACTACCTATCAAAGGGGCGGAAAAAATGGATTTATCGGCTTTGAAAGAACATATCATCAATGCAGTGGCGGAAATCACTTTTACCCAAGAAGACAAAACTCAAAAAACTGTTATTGCTAACCCTATAAGTATAACCATGAATTCTGATTTTAGTTTTGAAAAAAGAGTTTTGAGCGCTGTAGAAAGTAACGGAAAAGATAGACGTGATTTTACCTGGATTTTGCGTAACACTTTACACCCAATAAAAAATATAGAACTTATAGCTGAGGTATATGGAGATGTAACTTTTGTCTCTACTACTTTACCAGCTGGAAATTTAAACTATGCCTCAAAAGAAAAAATCATTACTTGGAGTATTGAAGAAATGCCAGAAAGTCTTGATATTTTGGCCTTGCCTTTTTCTCTGATAGTCAATAAGACCAATCCAACCCAACAAGTTTTGTTATCTAAAATAAAAATAAAAGCTACTGACAAAATAACCGAACAAGAAATAAATTTATTGGGAGAACAAACACTTTTGTTTGAAGAAAAAATAGAAGAGGAAGAAGATCCTTTTGCTAGGTAAATTAAATAAAATAAAAAATAGATCTAGATTATAGGTCTATTTTTTATTTTAAAAATTCTTCTATTTTCTTTTGCGCCTGTTTTTCATTTTCTATCCACAAAATTCTTTCGTCTTTTCTAAACCATGTCATCTGGCGCTTGGCATAATGCCGAGTATCTATCTGGAGCCATTCTATCGCCTCCTCCAAAGTCATCTTGCCTTCGATATAATCTCTCATTTGTCGGTAACCGATACCACTCATACTAGGCAACTCCCAAGAATATTTTTGTGCCAATCGTTTGGCCTCTTGAACTAAACCAGCTTCAATCATTTTTTCACACCGTTTATTTATCCGCTCATACAAATGATCCTTATCTACTTTTATCCCCAATTGCAAAACCTCATAAAGAGGTTTACCTTTTTTTTGTTGTTTCAAAAATGATTCTCCGGTGCTTAATACTACTTCCAATGCTCGGACAACTCGACGTGGATTTTGTAAATCTATCTTTTCGTAAGTTTCTAGATCTATTTCTTTGAGTATTTTTAATCGTTCTTCCAAAGTTTTATTTTCTAGTTCTTTACGTAAAATTAAATCGGGTTCAACTTTGGGAATTTCCAAATTATCTACTATTGCTTTGATATAAAGACCGGTTCCACCGACCAAAAATGGCACTTTGTCTTTTTTGATAATTTCCTTAATCGCTTTTTGAGTTTGTTCTTTATAATCACTCAGCGTAAAACTTTCATCCGGGTTTATAATATCAAGTAAATAATGTGGTATACCATCCACGGTATGGACTTCAGTCTTCGGACTTCTGACTTCGCCATCTTGTGTTTTGTAGTCCGTAGTCCGTAGTCCGTAGTCTAATACTGGTTTAGCCGTTGCAATATCCATCTGTTTATAAATTTGTCGAGAATCAGCATTGATTATTTCTCCATTAAATTGTTTAGCTAAAGCAATAGCCAAATCGGTTTTACCGCTGGCAGTCGGACCACAAACAACGATTAATTTTGGAAGTTTATTTTTCATAATGATTACATTATACCAATTATATTTTTTTCGTCAAAAAACCGACCTTTTGACAAGGTCGGCATAATTTAACTGTCTTTGTAAATGTTGTTAAGAAAAATCGCCTGAGCGTTTTCCTGCCCTTCTTTTTCTTTGAGCATTTCAAATGCTCTATGACGATAATATTCACAATAACGAATAATCATCCCCAGATTATCCCGAGTGGGATACTTTTCCAAAAGACGCTTGGCTGCTTCTTGTCGCGGTTCTTTGCCGGCACTTCGTAATATATGACGAAGCGCTATCTCATCGCAGTTTTTACGAGACAACATCTCTTCTGCAACTATTATGTTTTTAAAATTTAACTCATCCGATAATGCAATGAGATCTTTTATCGACAAGTCATCTACCTTAAGGCTGTTCATTCTGCTTTCTAAAACAGAGAACTTTTTACTTCCTCTTTCTGGCATATCACACCTCCAATATTGTTTAATGTACTATCAAAACAGTAGCACAAAAAAACACCTTGGTCAATGGTATCATCTTGCTAAAAAACCGCGTCCAGAATATACTAACTTTATAATTAACCTAATTAAAATATACTATGAAAAAAACAATTCTTTTCATCTTAGTTTTGTCCGTATTTTTTATTTCCGGATGCTTTAGAATAAAAGCTGAAAAACCCTATCCAATGCCTCAAGTTATAGAACAACAATATTATGAAACCGCGGATTTGAAAATAATCCTTTTGGAACCCTTTGCAATAAAAGATGAGAACGGGACCGTAACTCTTTCTCATACGGTAGAAACTTTTCTTCATACTGATTTTTGCGATTTCAAGGGCGATTCTTTGCCCACAACGACTTTTCGTGATTTTACCACCACCTTTGCTTTTTCTAAAAAATCTTTGAAAGAAACTATTTTGAAATTTGGCGGAGAGTATTTACAAGAATACTTTGATAAAAATGAGGAAATCCTTGAAAGCGAAGGTTTCTTGGAAAAAACGAGACTTGGAAATTATGAGGGATATAAATTGAGCATGGGGGTAGAAGGTTGTGGTTATAATCAATATTATTTTCCAACTGAAAACGGTGTTTTGATAGTTCAAAAAAACTTTGTTCCCGAACTAACCGATCTTAATCCGCAAAAAGAAAAATTTTCTTCTATCCCCGGGGTTATCTTACCTGGCGAGGCTAACGAACTGTTTGAAAAAACAGTAAAATTTACTGAGATAAAATAAAAAACCGCGGTTTGGTACCGCGGATTAACTGTTTAGTTGTGATGATGTTCTATAACATCCTCCAGGGCGTGAAAATTTTTATGCTTAGAAATAAAATCTTTGACTTTTTCGTCAAATTCTTTTTCCCCGCATTTATCAACCACAACTATCTCGTTTTTTTCATACTTGGCAAGAATTTTTTCTGCCATTTCCAGAGGTATGGTCTCCCCACTTTTTAATTTAGGAAGTCCAAGCTGGTTTACGGCAAAAACCGGTTCAAAATTTTCTTTAATGTTTGCAA
This sequence comes from uncultured Gammaproteobacteria bacterium, assembly GCA_964428525.1. GTDB lineage: Bacteria > Patescibacteriota > Patescibacteriia > Magasanikbacterales > GWA2-37-8 > JAKLGL01. The sequence continues at coordinate 13,371 of CAYRYH010000019.1, forward strand.
GATTAAAACGACCCTCCAAAACTTCGAAGAATTTTTTTCTTCCGGCTTGAAACTTGTCTTCTTGCCAAAAACATTCGGTTCCGACCTCAAAAGTGATAAAAATTACTTTTGTCATTTGCCACTCCCCTATGAAAAAATTTTTATCAAAAGAACAGACTACTAATTTACTCCTTCGTAATATTTTTGTCAAAAAAATAAAGCCCCGACAAATCGCGGGGCTTACAAATCTACTCCTTCCATTTTATTGAGAACTATTTCTCGTAAAATTTTAGGAGTTCTATCTTCAAAAAAGAACATTTCTATCGGAATATCACCTCTCAACACTTCCACCATGAAATAAACTTTTTTATTTATTTCAATAGAACTGTGTGATTCCACGATTATTCCAACGACATCGGTCCTACTTTCTCTTATCAAAGTACCGATGATTTTTTCAGGTTTAGAACCTTCTGACAATTGAACTTGATTTACAACAAATTCAACATTTTCAGTAATTCCGAACCTTGCTTTAATCCTTTTCACAAAACTCCTAATAAATTCCTCCCAAAGAGGGTTTATCCAGGAATCTTTTGGATCAGAAAAAGTAATTAAAATTAACTTTTTCATTTTCTCCTCCATTTATTTATTTTTAATGTACTAATTGAATTACATCATAATATATCACAAAAAGCCAGTTTTGTCAACCCGACGCTAAGCGTCGGTAATGCCACGCTCAGCGTGGCCCCGTTTTAACTGAACGCGGGTATAGTCACGCTCAGCGTGACTATAACTATAGTAAATACCGGTATTGCCTAGTAGTATAAATAAAAAACCGCGGGTTTTAACCGCGGATGTGTAGTCTATTTTTTTGAAGAGAACATAAACTCTTCTCCTTCAAAATATATTTTTTTGAATCCTTCTACCTTGAAGAATCCTTCTTCTGTCCCGTATACAAACATGGAATTTTTGGGATAATTTTTGACCCATTCCCAAATTGATTCGTCTTTACCTCTGTCTCTGGTGGATACAATCACAATTTGGTCAGGATCTGTCTTTTTGGAATTGTCAGTCAACATTCTAAAAAGGCCTAGCAAGCCCGCTTCAACTCCCATATCGGAATCACAATCTTCAAACAATACAATTTCAGCCTTATCAACAGAAAATTTTTCCTTCA
>CAYRYH010000020.1:0-13871 GCA_964428525.1 uncultured Gammaproteobacteria bacterium
GATTATCAAGATATCAAAAAAGAAGTAGAAAAATGGGAAAATTTATCAAGTAGAGTAAGTGGTTTGTTGGATTTAGATAAAGCTGACGATTCGGCGTTGAAAGAAGAGATAGAAAAACAAACAGCCGAATTAGAAAAAGAATTTATTGATTATGAGCTGTATTTACTTCTTAACGGCCCTTATGACAAAAACAATACTATCATTTCAATCCATGCTGGTAGCGGAGGGACAGAAGCGCAGGATTGGGCAGAAATGTTATTGCGGATGATTTTGCGATTTAGCGAAAAAATGGGCTGGAAAACTAGAATATTGGACGAATCTCGTGGTCAAGAAGCTGGTTATAAATCTGTAACTTTGGAAATCAAGGGTCGTTATTCTTTTGGTTATCTCAAGTCTGAACATGGCGTGCATCGATTGGTGCGTATTTCACCGTTTGATGCAGAAAAAATGCGTCATACATCTTTTTCTTTATTGGAAATCATGCCTGAAATTGATGAAGAAGTTAATATTGAAATTAAGCCTGAGGATTTACGCATAGACACTTTTATGAGTGGTGGAAAAGGCGGTCAAAGTGTAAATACTACCTACAGTGCAGTGCGAATAGTACATCTCCCGACCAATATTTCCGTATCTTGTCAAAATGAAAGATCACAACAGCAAAACAAAGAAACCGCGATGAAAATTCTCAAAGCCAAATTATACCGTTTGGAAGAAGAGCGTATGACCAAAGAGCGTAATGAATTACGTGGAGAATATAAAAGTGCAGAATGGGGGAATCAAATTCGTTCCTATGTCCTACACCCTTATCATATGGCCAAAGATCATCGAACTGATTTTGAAACCACTGATCCGGAAAGTTTACTCGAAGGAGATGTTTTGCCTTTTAGTAGGGCGTATTTAGAATGGATCAAGAAATAAATAAGTCCATAAAGTCTATAAAGTCCATCCCGTTAAATCCGGCAAAGCCGGTCCGCTTATGGCGGAATTTAACAGGGATAAATAAAGCCTATAAAGGAATATAAAGTGTCATCCCCGCGGGCCAAAGGTCTCCCTTTGGGAAAAGCGGGGATCCAGGAAAAATTGAGGTAACCACTGGATTCCTGCTTTCGCAGGAATGACAAATATTACAAAATTATAAAATGAAAATATTTAATAAAAACCAAATCGATGAAATTGTTACACAGTTGAAAGCTGGGCGGACTTTGGTGTTTCCAACCGAAACCTCCTATGGTTTGGGTTGTAATGCTACCAATAAATTTGCCGTGGATAAGGTTTTTCAAATTAAAAAAAGAGATTTTAGTAAACCGCTTTTGATAATCGTTGGTAGTATTGAAGAAGCAAAAAAGTATTTAGTTTGGGATGAAACCTTAGATAAGCTAGCTAAAAAATATTGGCCTGGACCTCTGACTATAATTGCTCAATGCAAAATCCCCAATTTTTTTCCTCTCGGAGTTGTTTCACAATCAGGTAAATTGGCTGTTAGAGTGAGTAAAAATAAATTAGTAAAAGAGATAAGTAGTAAGCTCGGATATCCATTAGTAGCCACTTCTGCTAATATTTCTGGGCAAGATAATATTTATAGTGCGCAAGAAATAGAAAATATTTTTGCTTCGCAAATAACAAAACCAGATATGTTGCTAGACAATGGGATTATTCCCAAAATCAAACCTACTACTATAGTAGAGATTGAAAAAAAAGCTTGGAAAATAGTTCGTCAGGGAGATCTAAAAATTTCACTTAAATCTTTTCCAACCCCTGCTTTTTGTTGGGCGATAGTTAGTATTTTGGCTTTGTTTAGTGCTTTTTTTGTTTTACTTTTTTCCTATACCTCAGGTCTTTATATTGATAATTTAACTTCTTCAATGCTCTTTGTAAAAGTAAATCATCCGATTTTGGTAGTTGGGAAAAAGAATCCTCTTATTTTTGTCAAGGGTCTATACTTGACGGCTTATTCAGCAGGTAGTTCAAAAAAGATGGATCAAATAATTGATTTGATTAAAAAAACCGAACTTAATGCGGTGATGATTGATATTAAAGATTATAGTGGACTTGTACTTTATGATAGCCAAGTACCATTAGTTGTAGATTTAAAAAACAAAGACAATCGATTGGGTGATGTTAAAAAATTGATTGAAAAATTACATGCGGAAAAAATTTATGTGATTGCTAGGCAAACTGTTTTTCAAGATCCAGTGTTAGCACAAAAAAAATCACAGTGGGCGATAAAAAGTAAAAGTGGTGGAATTTGGCATGATCACAAAGGACTTGCTTGGGTAGATCCGACTAAAAAAGAAGTTTGGAAATATAATCTAGATATTGCCAAAGAAGCTATAAAATTTGGATTTGATGAAATAAATTTTGATTATGTTCGTTTTCCTTCAGATGGCAATATGAGCAATACTTTATACGATGATGAAAGTAAAAAGAAATACGAAGTAATGGGTGAATTTTTTCAGTATTTAGATGACCATTTAAGTCGCGAATCGGTTTGGGTATCTTTGGATTTTTTTGGTTTTACTATGGAAAAAAAGGGGACAGACGATATGGCTATTGGTCAACGTATTGCCGATGCAGTTGATTATGTGGACTATATTTGTCCGATGATGTATCCATCGCATTATCCTGCAGGGCACCTAGGATTAAGCAATCCAGCAGAAAACCCATACGCGGTTTTTGAAAATGGGATGAAACTTGGGATGCCAAAATTTGAAGGTAAAAGAGCAAAAGTCAGGCCATGGATCCAGGTATTTAATATGGGAGCTATTTATGATGCGCAAAAAATTCGTACGCAAATAGATGTAATAGAAAAATATGCTAACGCTGGTTGGTTGATGTGGAATGCGAGTAATAGGTATACTGATGCTGGATTATTAAAGAAATAATTAAATTAAACAAAATTTAGCAATATAGTTTTTAATGACCAAACCCCAATGACCAATGACCAATCAAACCCTAAGCCCTAAACTCAATTATATTTGAACATTTAGGCATTGGGCATTGATTGGTCATTGGGAATTGGACATTGGGATTTTTATCAACGGTTTATGTCCAAACTATTCAATCCAGATTATCTTCAACATTTGTGTCAAAAATACAGCCTTCGTCCAAGTAAACAATATGGGCAGAATTTTTTGTTAAATGAAGAAGTTATAGAAAAAATGATTGAAGCTGGAGAGGTAAATAAAAAAGATACGGTAGTAGAAGTCGGTCCTGGTTTTGGGGTTTTGACATTGCCTCTCTGCGAAAAGGCTGGAAAAGTATTGGCTTATGAAATTGAAAAGAAAATCGCGCCTTATTGGGAAGAAAGAGTAAAAGAATATAAAAATTTAGAAATTATTTGGGGGAATGTACTACACAGTCAAAAGTTCACAAAGTCCATAAGGTCACTAGAAGAAATAGGAAAGTATAAAGTTGTGGCGAATTTACCTTATCAAATAACATCAGCGGTGTTGAGATTTTTTCTAGAAAAAGAAAATAAACCAGAGATGATGGTCTTGATGGTACAAAAAGAGGTGGGGGAGAGGATTTGTGCTAAATCAGGTGATTTATCAGTTTTGGGTATTTCTATCCAATATTATGGCGAGCCGGAAATAGTTCAAATAGTAAATAGAGGAGATTTTTATCCGGCACCAAAAGTTGATTCTGCGGTGATAAAAATAAAAATTAAAAAAGATTTGCCAGAAATTGATGAAAATAAATTTTTTGCTTTAGTAAGAGCCGGGTTTGTCAATAAGCGAAAATTATTATCCAAAAATTTACAAAATTATCTAGGGAAGAAAAATAAAGAAGCGATAGATAAAGCTTTTGAAAAAATGGGTTTTTTGAGCAATGTCCGCGCGCAGGAACTATCGGTTGAAGACTGGATAAAACTTTTTACAATGATAAACTCGCTTTAAAACGGCGAGTTTTTTGTTTTTACTCTTCGGTCTGTAGTCTATAGTCTGAAGTCCAACGTCACTTATCCACTATCCCTAAAAAGTAAAAAATGGTATACTATGAAAGTAAGAAATTTATCTAAATATGGAAGAAAATCCCATAAAAATAGGGTTGACTTTGGAGCAAAAACTCGGTTTTGCGTTTTTGCTTGTTTTTGCCATGTTATTTTTGATTTTGAGTTTTTTTCAGATGAGAAATAATCTGTATCGCCCGTATGCACTTAGTGATGCTGTGCCGAGTGTTTTGATACAAGAAAAATTCAGTGATCCAACTGAGGCGTTGCACTATCGTGATACCGACAGAGACGGCCTAACTGATTTTGAAGAAATTTATGTTTACGGCACTAGTGCTTATCTTGAAGATACCGATGGTGATGGAATAAGCGATAGAGACGAAATATCACAAGGTAAAAACCCTCTTTGTGCTGAGGGTTCTGCTTGTAGTGTTCAAAATTCAGCCAATTTTCCAAATATCACTGTTGATAGTTGGATAGCCAGTCCAAACCCAGAGGACATGATGTTTGACCCGCAAAGTCTTTTGTCTGATCCTGTAGAAATAAGAAAACTTTTAGTAGATGTTGGTATGGATCCAGAATCTTTGAAAGATATCAAAGACGAAGATTTGATTGCGATTGGTACAGAGATTTTAAATTCCGAGGAATTTAAAAATGTTTTAAATAATCAAGTTGTCCAGAGCACCACCTCTACAATTCAGACACCTGAAGAAGATATTTTTTCTGATCCGACATTACTACGACAAAAATTATTAGAAACAGGTTATGTTGATAAAACAGCTTTGGATAAATTAAGTGACGAAGAAGTAGTAAATGCTGCTAAACAAATGTTTGATTTTTCTGAATAATTTGATTTATGATTCAAGAAGATAAAAAAATATTAGTAAAGAAAAAAGACGGGTCATTTGTAAAAATGAAATTTTCTGATTTAAAAAAAAACAAAACAGTAGAAGAGAAAAAACCTGAAGACATTAAAAAATTACCTATAGGTACTTGGACGAAAGAAGACGCCAAAAGTCCACTTGAAGATGAAGAATTGCAAAAAATAAAACATACAACTTTTAACAAAAGAGAGCTTGAAGCGGAAGAAATAATCAAAAAATTATCTTTTCAAGTTGCTGTACAAGCGCAAAATAATTTAAAAAATAATCTCGTACTACTACTAAAAGATATCAAAAATGAAAGACAGTTTAAAGACGCTTTACAACAACCTGTTTATTTAGGAGGAGCTGATTTAGATGAAAAACAAATAAAAGAAATAATCAAAATGGTTGAAAGCAAAAGACAAGAAATTTCAAAAGAAACACCAGAATTGTCTTTTCCTTTAAAAAAGAAGGGTGGTAATATAAATTTACCGATGATCGAAGACCCTATTTTACCAGCCACTTCATCTCCTTTTAATTCTTTTGTGCACAAACCGGCTTTTAATAAAAAAATTAGAGAAATCAAATCATTGGATGAATTAGTAGAAAAAGAAAATAGTAGCGAAGATGATATAGCCTCAATGATGAAATACGGTAAATCTTCGCAAAAAAAAGTTGATGATATTATTCCGCCAAAAGAGTTAACCTATGGTCCGGTAGATGAAATTAAAAATTTTTCCCTAGTGGATTTTCGTCGTCTTTCTTCCAAAACAGAAGAAGCTGTTGAAAGATTAAAACAAAAATTTATAAATTTAAAAGAAGAATCTTTTTTGATGTATTTACAAGGTTTGGAAGCTTGGCAACAAAGTCCTTTGTACAAAAAATATGCTGAAAAGTTATGTGAGGTTTTTAATAAAGGTATTAGTTTGAATGAATTGTCGGGTAAAAACGAAGATGATTTAAAAGAAGAAGAAGTTAGATGGTTAATAAAAATGGAAAAAGAAATTTAAAAATATGGAGCAATTTGTCGTTCCTCAATTTATAGATGTTGAAGATAAAATTATTGGTCCGGTAACTACCAGGCAATTTGTTATTTTATTAACATCGGCTTTGATTTTGTTCATAGCTTATAAATTGGCGGATGCGGCATTGTTTATTTTTTTACTTTGCGTTATTGGGGGTTTTACTTTGATTTTGGCTTTTGTAAAAATTAATGGGCAACCATTTCATTATTTCTTGTTAAATATTTTTCAGACATTACGTCGTCCAAGTATTCGTATTTGGGATAGGAGATATAGCGATGCGGAACTAAAGTCTATCCAAGATTTACGCAAAATTGCACCATTGCCTGAAAAAATCAGTAAAACCAAAGCTAGTCACAGTCGAATAAGGCAACTTTCTTTGGCAGTAAATACCGGTGGTTACTATCAAGAACAGGAAGAAAAGTAATTTGTTAAGTTATAAATTTTTTATGAAAAATGATCAAGCGGTTAAAAAAAGAAAAAATATTCCAACTGCACAAGCCCATGTGCCTATTGCTGAAGTAAAAAATGATACAGTGGTGATGAAAGATGGGACACTCCGTGCTGTTTTGATGGTTGGGAGTGTTAATTTTGGTTTGCTCAACGAAGAAGAGCAAGAATCCATCATTTCCTCATATGTTTCTTTTTTGAATTCTCTTGATCACCCATTACAAATTTGTATTCAATCAAGAAAATTAAATATTAATCCTTATCTAGATAGTTTACGAGAAAGAAGAGAAAACATAGAAAATGATTTATTAAAAGCTCAGATGTCTGATTATATTTCTTTTATCAATGAAACTGTGACCATGAGAAGCATTACTTCAAAACAGTTTTATGTAGTGATCCCTTATGATCCAATGACAAACAAGAAAAAGGGTTTTTGGTCGCGTTTAAACGATGCGCTTAACCCGATAAATCTCATCCGTCTCAAGGAAGATGTTTTTAAAAAGCGTAAATCTGAGTTGGATAGTAGAGTTCGTTTGATAGAATCCGGTTTAGCAGGTATGAATTTAGATGTTATCAGATTAGACACTCAAGCCTTGATTGAGTTGTATTATTCCTCTTATAATCCCGATGTTGCTCAAAATCAACCATTATCCCCGATAGAATATATGAGGGTAGAAAAATAAATAATTTTTATATGGCTTTTAAACCAATTAGTGGAAAAATTAAAGATGAAAAAGAAACGATTTACGAAAGTGAAAAAGATAAATTGAAAAAACGCGCCGAAGAAGAATCTATTTCATTGCAAGAAGAAAGGGTATACAGAGAAAGTGAAGTCACTATTCGTGATTTGATTTCTCCTTCTGCTTTCAAAGTAGAGAGTAGTTTTATACAATTGGGTGATCTTTTTTGTCGTACTATTTTTATCTCCGCTTATCCTCGTTATATTAGTGTTGGTTGGAGCTCCCCGGTTATCAATTTATCCTCTACAATGGATATCGGGATGTTTTTTTACCCTGTAAAATCAGCTGTTATTTTGAAACAACTCAAAAATAAAGTAGGTGCATTAGAAGCTCAACTAAGTGCTGATAGAGAAAAAGGTGCACCTCGTGATCCACTGCGCGAAACTGCTTTGCGTGATATCGAACAGTTGCGTGATAATTTGACTCAAGGCACAGAGCATTTCTTTCAATTTTGTTTTTATGCGACGATTTATGCAAAAGACAAAAAAGAATTAGATCAGTTAAGTGAAGATATTGAAGGTATTTTTGGCTCTAAACTTATTATTACGCATAAAGTTTTTTATCAAGCCGAACAAGGTTTTAATTCAACATTGCCTATTTGTAGTGATGAACTTTATATTCCGTTTAACTTAAATTCGTCTCCGATTGCTGCTTCGTTTCCTTTTGTTTCGGCGGAGCTAACTTCAGATAATGGTATTTTTTACGGGATAAATTTACACAACAACAGCTTGATAGTCTTTGATAGATTTTCTTTGCAAAATGCTAATATGGTTGTTTTTGCCAGTTCTGGGGCTGGTAAAAGCTACGCGATTAAATTGGAAATTTTACGCTCTTTGATGATGGGAATAGATGTTATCGTAATTGATCCGGAGATGGAATATAAACATTTGTCCGATGCAGTTGGCGGTACATACGTAAATATTTCACTTTCTTCAGAGGTCAAAGTAAATCCATTTGATTTACCCCGACAATCAAGCTCTTTGGATATGAGTACAGAGGATATTATTAGATCAGGCATTATTACTGTCAAAGGGTTGCTCAAAATCATGCTTGGTGGTTTGACTACAGAGCAAGACTCTATCATCGATAAAGCTCTTTTGGAAACTTATGCCAAAAAAGATATTACACGAGATGCTGATTTGACCAAAATTCAGCCACCTATCATGCAGGATTTGCAAGAAATTTTGGAAGGTATGACCAATTCAGAAGAATTGGTTTTGAAATTGAGTAAATTCACCGAAGGAACTTTTAGCGGTTTGTTTAATTCTCCTACCAATGTAGATCTCAATAATCAATTGATGGTTTTTGGGGTGAGAGATTTAGAATCAGAGCTACGTCCTTTGGCTATCTATACTATTATCAATTTTATTTGGAACATAGTAAGATCTGAACGTAAAAAAAGAATTTTGGTAATTGATGAAGCTTGGTGGTTGATGCAACATGAAGATAGCGCTAGTTTCATTTTTGCACTTGTTAAACGTTGTCGAAAATATTATTTAGGTATTACAACTATCACCCAGGATGTAAATGATTTTTTACGTTCTCAATACGGACAGCCTATTGTTACTAATTCGGCTTTACAATTACTGCTCAAACAGTCTCCAACAGCCATAGATTTGGTGCAAAAAGCTTTTGCACTCACGGATAGCGAAAGGATGTTTTTATTGAGTTCATCAGTTGGACAAGGTATTTTCTTTGCCGGAAATAAACATGCCGGTATCCAAGTATTTGCCTCAAATTTTGAAGATCAGATAGTCACGACCAACCCAGAGCAATTATTGGAGATAGAAAGAGCCAAAAAAGAATTTGAAGAAGAATTACTAAATAGAGAATAAGTTTAAAATATATGAATTTAACTTTAAGAAGTAGAATTTTTATTATAATTTCGTTGGTGGTTTTTTTGATTTTAGCTATCAGCATTTCTTTGATAGTTTTTTCTAATAAAAAAGAAGCTCAAAACCCTGATGTTGTTGAAAATGGGCAAAATACAGAAGGTCAAAATACAAATCAACAAATCGAAATCCCGGTAAATGTTCCAACTGTAATTCCTTCAGGAGCTACAATTATACCGCAAACTCAAGAAGAATCTCTCAAATCAGCTTGTCTCAATTTAGCAAAAGTTTATGTTGAAAGATTTGGTTCTTATTCTACAGATAATCCGGGGAAAAATTTACAAGATTTGGAAGTTTTGAGTACCGTTGATTTATGGAAAGTATTAAAAAACAGGATGGATAATTTGCAGACTGGAGATGAATTTTTTTCTGTAGTTACCAGAGCCATAGGTGCTTCTTTTGAATCTTATTCCAAAGAAAAATCAACAGTAACGGTTTTGGTTGTTAAGGATGAAAATAAAAACGGAGAATTAAAAAAATACGAACAAGAAGCTGTATTGATAATGGTGGGAGATGGAAATAGCTGGTTGGTAGATGACGTAAAGTGGAAATAATTATTTTTTTAAAATCCGCCTCGAAATAAAATCGGGACGGATTTTTTATTTATTTATGCGAGTTTTTTTATTTCAAAAATTAAATTTAATCAAAGATTTATTATTTCCTAAAAGATGCGCGGATTGCAAAGAAGAGGGGGAGTGGTGGTGTAAAGAGCACCGACATTTTTTGGATAACGAGGGAATTTGGCGTTGTCCAGTTTGTAAGGTAGAAAATAAAACTGGTGCCACGTGTAGTTGTTGTCAAAAAGAGATTTATTTAGACGGAGTTATTTCTTTTTTGCCTTTTTTTGAACCGTCACCGCTGTCTGATTTACTGCATGATTATAAATATAATTTTGTAAAAGATTTAGAAAGTCTCTGGTTGGAGTTGGTTGAAAAAAACAAGATTTTAAAAAATGAAAAATTTTGGTTAGAAGAAGATGTTGTTTTTACTTTTGTTCCTCTTTTTCCGCTCCGAGAACGTTGGCGAGGTTTCAATCAGGCAAAAACTTTAGCGGAAATTTTTTTACGAAAAGCCAAAGAAGTTTATCCTCAAAAAAATTTTGTTTTATCTGATTTGCTAACAAGGGTTAAAAATACCAAACAACAGGCTAAACTAAAAAAAGAAAATAGAAAAGAAAATATAAAAAATGCATTTAAAATAATAGGTAGGCCGGCCAAAAGAGTGGTTTTGATAGATGATGTATTTACTACCGGAGCAACACTCAGTGAAGCAGCGAGAATTTGTAAAGAAGCTGGAGCACAAGAAGTTTGGGCATTAACTCTGTTTCGTGCGGAATAAAAAATTTAATAAATTATCACAATCTGGTTATATATATTTTAAAAAAAGTATATTTTGGCTAATATAAAGCAAAAATTATTTTTTTAGACTATTGACAAGTTTTTGTTTTTCTGCTAAGATTTCCCCGGTTTAAGTAAAAAGTCCTTTTAACAACCGCCACCTTGGAGGAATCAGATGAAGAAATTTGTGTTTGTTACTGTAATGGCATTTTTATCAGTAGCGTGTAACGGAGACTCTGTCCAGCATGTTAAACTTGCTGAACTGGAAATCGGAGAAAAAGTGGAAATTGTTTTTTTGAGTGGAGAAAAAGCCGAGGGTAAAGCAAGAGAAAAGGAAACACAGGAAAGATTGTCAGCGGGAGTATCTGGTAAGAAAAAAGTTATAGATGTCAAAACCGTCTATAAAAATGGTTCTCTTTTTTCCGCAGAAGTTATCTTTGTTTCTGCACAAAAAGATAGCGGGCTCAAGATAAAATTTTTGACTGCCAATACCAATCATTTTCCGGAAAGGGAAAAGGAAGTTAAAAAGTTGTTGGAAGGTATAATGTCTGAATCATTAAATATTATAGCCATCCAATCAATATATCAAAACGGCTATTTGGTAGCCGTGGAGATTTATCACGAATAGTTCTTTTTTACAGTCGCTCTATAAGGGCGACTTTTTTATTCCCCAAATTTTTTCTAGATTATCATTATTATCTAAAAGAAGAAATAAATAATCAATTTCTAATTCTATCATTTCCGTGTCCTTTTTGCGTAACCATTCAGATAGCCAAGCAAAACGCAAAGCAATAACTAGATCAACAAAATACTGCCAACTTGAGGTGGAAAATATTTCTGTTTGTTTGAGTTTTTGCAAAAAATTCAAAACTATTTGTTTACCCAAAGTATCGGGATGTTCCATCCCCAGGCACCCAACCATATTGGCGATATCATACATTTCTGGTTTGAAACCGCAAAATTCCCAATCAATCACACCTCTGATTTCTTTTTCACCCCAAAGGATATTTATCGGATGATAATCACCATGACAAAAAGTAGTTGGTAGTTGAGGGTAAGCAGAGAAAAAGTTTTGCTGTAAATGTTTTATTACTGGATCCAAAATTCCTCTTTCTGTTGGGTTGAATTTTTCCATATCTACACAAATTTTTTCAATATATTCCGGTAAAGAAAAAACACTTTGTGGTTTAGAAAAAATCTTATCTGCCGTGTTTTTGAAATTTAAAATAAAATCAGCCATCACTTCGCCTCGCCAATTTTCATCCAAATATGTTTTTCGATTTAGTGAAACGCCAAATATAAAAGGGGAGAGCAACCAATAGTCATTATTTACCAGAGCAACAAAAGTATTATTTGTATTTTTTAGATAAGTGATAATCTCAAGTTTGGGGTTTTCTTTTTGGAGTAAAAAAATATTTTGGGCTATTTCTTCTTTACGCTTTACCAGGTTTTGGTTTATTTTTTCTAAAACAAAAATTTGACCGGTTTTGTCAGTAGTGGCAATACGAAAATCAGACCTCTCCGGACTACCATAAAAAGAAATTTCTTCGTTGACGATAGAAAATTCTAAATTCCAAAATGATAATATTTTGTTATAATCAAAATTCATAGTTTAAAGCATTATAATTATACTGGAGATAAGGCTTTATTTCAATATTATTTTTTGACATCACTGCTTTTAAAATGGTATAGTTATAATATAAATCTTTAATTTTTTATGAATATTTCTTCGGTTAAATTTATCAAAAGCATTATTGGTACAGACTCTATTTTGGAAGATGGCAAATCACAAATTGCCTTTATTGGGCGTTCTAATGTTGGAAAATCTAGTGTGATAAATGCTTTTGCTAATCAAAAAAATCTGGCTAGGACCAGTTCTTTCCCTGGTCGCACTCAACAGATGAATATTTTTTTAGTAAATAAATCTTTTTATTTGGTAGATTTACCAGGATATGGTTTTGCCAGAGTTCCCAAAGAGGTGAAAGAAAAAATAAATAAGATGGTTGATTGGTATTTTTTTGATTCAAAATGTAAACAAAAAAAGATAGTTTTGATAATTGATGCTAAAGTTGGCCCAACTAAAGATGATATGGAGATGCTTGATAAATTGGAGGAACATGGTAAAAATGTAGTTATTGTGGCCAATAAAATAGATAAGTTAAAAAAATCTGAATTTGAAAGAAAAATCGCAGAAATACAAGATTTTTTCAAGCCCTATAAAGTTGTACCTTTTTCTGCGGAAAAAAGAAAAGGTATAAATGAATTGGAAAAAGAAATCGCAAGATAAAAAATTGACTAAAAATCTTTTTTTTGCTATCTTTTAACCACTGTTCATTTTATAAAAGGAGGAAAATATGATTTCTTTAATTGTTGTACTGGAAATTTTTTCCAACCCTCATGACCTGTCGATATCAATAGCTCAGGATAAAGATAGTAAAAAATGGGCTTTGTTATTTTGTAGAGGTCCAGGACATGGATTTAAACCACTTTTTGAATCGAAGTTTTCTTTTGAAAGCTCTGAAAGTGTTATTGGTTATATCAAGGAAATTCTTGATACCATTCAAAAGAGTGTGCGGGAAGATTTTGAAAAGAGAGAGGGTCTAGTTTTTCAGATACTTAATCCGCTTTCTGAAAAACTGGATGAGTCCAGGATTTTAAATGATGAAGTTATTACTCGAATCATCAAAGATTTGCAGGAAAAAAATTTCTCTGCAACTTTTGAAAACACAACAAAATGATTTATTTCTAACCCTGCTTTGTATAAGTGGGGTATTTTTATATATAGAGAGGGAGGGCGCTTCGCTATTCGAACACGCTCGTTACTCTCGCTCCACGAAAGGGCTTCCGCCCTCTCGTGGACTCTCCCCAGCAAAAGTGGAAACCTACCGGTTTCCAAACCTTCCCCGGTTCGAATCCCTTTTCCTATTTAAATAAAAAAATACACAGGAATATTCCTGTGTATTTTTTATGCGGGCTACCTCGGGCTGGAACCGTAATTTCGGCAAGCCCAGTAAGGCTTTTCGGTGATTTTTTAAGTTCTTGATAAATAAGATCCTCGTGCGCTATGGTTTTCTTAAAAAGTGACAAAAGTGACACGAGTATTGATATAAAGGTTACAGGCAGGTGTAATCTTTATTCGTCAGCAATAAATTCTAATATTTCTCTAGTTGTCTTGATTTGCTTACCATTTGGTAATTTGATTATAGTTTCTATTCTTTCTGTTACTTCTTCTGGGGCCTGTTGGTTATCTTCAACCCTTATCTCTCCAGTTACACCATCAATTACTATATGGGCTTTGCTTCCAGATCCATCTCTTTTCCCAACTAAAATATGTTGGTCTTCTCCCTGAACTCTTGATTCAATAAAAAATTGATCGTCGCTTATTCTTTTTTTAATAGTTTTTTCCGCCAAATACTGTTGGAAAATATCAATATATTTTTCTATTTTCTGCCAGGCATTATCAGCTGGAAAGCCTGCGGAATTAGACCACCAAGAATCTTGTTTTGCATTTGAGGTAATTTTTCTTAGTCTTAAGCCCGGTAAAGAACTGACATCTAAAACTAAATTTAAATATTCAAAGATAGTGTCACGAATTTTTACAGCCTCACTAGTTAATAA
>CAYRYH010000021.1:0-8180 GCA_964428525.1 uncultured Gammaproteobacteria bacterium
TTGATTTCTGAATAAACCAACAGCTTCTCCGCTAGCTGTAAGTTTGGTATTTGGATAATCTTTTAACCAACGAAAATAATTCGGCGCATTCTTCTGGGTTATCGGATTGCCTTTATTTTTCGGATTAGCTATTCCCCAGCCATCCATGATGACAAGCATGACAGGATTTTTGTGGTTGTTCATAAAAAATTTAAAAGTCAAAATTTAAAAGTCAAAATTGCAAGTTAAAATCTAAAATTATTTTTTCTTTAAACTCAACACTCCTTTAGCTAAAATATTTGCAATTTCAATATTTTCTTTTAATAAATTATTTAATTTTTCTCTTGAACCAAGATTGGCTTCTCTTAATAAAGCCAACCAATATTTGGTTTCATTCGAGCTTTTTAAAGCAATCTCGTAATATTTTTTAAATTCCAATCTTGAACTAGAGGCTTTACCTTCAACTATATTAGCCCCAATAGATGTTGCCGAACGAATTAATTGATTTTCTATTATTTGCGCACTTCTTTTATCAGGCAGATTATCACAAAAATCCAAAATATCCAAACTGAATCTAAAGCACCTCTGCGTTATGTCAATTTTTAATTTTTCATTTAAATTTTGCATTTTGATTTTTGACTTTTGAATTAGATTAATTCGCTCTCTATCTCCATCAACCTATTATACTTCTCCACCCTTTCTGACCTAGACAACGACCCTGTTTTTATAATATCTGCATTTACCGCTACCGCTAAATCAGCAATAAATGTATCGGCTGTTTCACCGCTGCGATGAGAAACCATGGTTCTATAACCAAAATCTTTGGCCATCGCGATAGTTTGCATAGTTTCACTCAAAGATCCAATTTGAT
This sequence comes from uncultured Gammaproteobacteria bacterium, assembly GCA_964428525.1. Lineage (GTDB taxonomy): Bacteria > Patescibacteriota > Patescibacteriia > Magasanikbacterales > GWA2-37-8 > JAKLGL01. The sequence continues at coordinate 851 of CAYRYH010000021.1, forward strand.
TTACTTTTATCAAAATCGCATTTCCTATCCCCTGTCTGATACCTTCGCTAAAAATTTCAGGATTAGTTACAAAAATATCATCTCCAACCAAAATGAGTTTTTCGTCCATTTTGGCGGTTAGCACTTTCCAACCTGGCCAATCTTGTTCACCCAGACCATCTTCTACTAAAATAAGTGGATATTTTTTTGTCCATTCAGCAATAATTTTAATCAATTCATCAGAGCTAATTTTTTTGTTTTTTTCCAAAGAATATTTACCCTCAACAAAAAATTCCGAAGCTGCCATATCCAACCCTAGAAATACATCTTTACCTGGTTTATAACCAGCTTTTTTGATTGCTTCTAAGATAATTTTTAGAGCCTCTTCGTTATTTTTTAAACGAGGAGCAAAACCACCCTCATCCCCCACCGAAGTGGTGTGCTTTTCTTTTTTTAAAATATTTTTTAAACTATGAAAAACTTCAACCCCAATTCTAACTCTTTCTTTTAATAATTTATTTTGTGGAATAATCATAAATTCCTGGATTGACAACCCGCTATCTGCATGAGCTCCGCCGTTTAAAATATTCATTGACAACACTGGTAAAGCAAATTTATTTTCTTTGATATTAAAAACTCGACGCAAATATTTATAAAGTGGCATTTTGGCGTTTAAAGCTCCGGCTCGAGCACAAGCCAAAGAAACGGACAAAATTGCATTGGCCCCAAGTCGGCTTTTGTTTTTGGTGCCATCTAATTTTATCATCACGGCGTCTATTTCTTGGATTTTTTCTACATCCATTCCAATGATAACTTTGGCAATTTTTTCATTTACATTTTTAACAGCTTTGAGAACTCCAAGACCCGCATATCTTTTTCCACCGTCACGCAATTCCAATGCTTCACGACTACCGGTAGATGCACCGGACGGAACCGCAGCTTTGGCTTCTATACCATTTTGCAAAATAACTTTAGTTTCAATTGTCGGATTACCTCGGGAATCCAAAATTTCTCTGGCTATAATATTTTTTATTTTCATAATTTCTAAGGATGAGTAAAAAATAAAATGTATTTTATTTTTTATGAAGCCTGACGAAATTTCAAGCTTTGCTTATAATGAAAAATTATTAATTATTATTTATTGTTTATTATCATACCAACACCGGAATTTACAAAAAATAAACAATAAATAATAAACAATAATCGTCATTATAATACCATAAAACCCGACAAAACAAAAGACCCCTGAAATTTTTCAGAGGTCTCTTGATTTTAACTTTTTTTATCTCACTATTTCGTAAGTTACACTTACGTTCATAACTACATCTTTACTACCACCAGCTGCAACTTCAGGAGCATACCCACTACCGATACCACCGCCTTCAGCTCCCATAAAAGATTTTGCGTAATAAGAATCATTGGTAGCTTCGTATTCACTATAATACATTACACTACCTAATTTCAATCCTAAATTATCAGCTAAAATCTGAGCTTTTTCTTTGGCATCATTTAAGGCTTTTTCACGAGCTTCTTTTTTGAGATTTTCCGGATCATCAATAGTAAAATTCAAACCACTAACTTCATTAGCTCCATATTTACCAGCTAAATTTAAAACTTCATTTACTTTGGACAAGTCACGAATTTTAACTGTAATATTGTTAGTAACTTTATAACCTTTTAATTGAGTTCCTTTATCTTGAGTATAGTTATACTCTGGATAAATCATATAATTACTTTGCAAATCCTTGTCTTCAATGCCTAGTTGTTGCAAATCAGTCATTACTTTATCCATGACTTTTTTGTTTTCTGTTTGAGCAACTCCGACTTCTTTGTCGGTATTACTAAAACCAATAGTAGTCACAGCAATATCATTACGACCAGTAACTTTGCCATAACCATTGATAGAAATACTGCGTTCATTTTGCGGAGCCTTACCTATAAATTGATAAGATTTAACCGCATTGCGACCTACAGCTCCGATGTAAAAAACACCGTAAAGCAATAGAACCGCCAAAATTACCATGATAATTTTTTTACCGTAAGTGTACCCACAACGGCAACAGGCGCACCCCAAACCAACAGTTCCTTTTTTTTCCGGAACTTGAGTCGGAGTGGAAATTTTTGGACTAATAGGCATAAAACCTCCTTTTTTCTTTTTTGTCGTGTAACAAAAAGGAAAAATAAATTAAATAAATTATTTGATATTTTAATTATAGCATTTATTTGTTTTTCTGTCACTATCTATTTTTAGATAGTTTCGCCTTTTTGAACAACAAATTTGATTTCCCCTGCCTTTTCCCAATTATTTTCATCAAAAACCGTTATACCCTCTTCATCTATAATATAGAGATAATCTTCCAAATAAACAGCTCTTTTGACCATTGCGCTACTGATGGCTTTTTTCAAAACTAAATTATTATTATCATATCCAAAAATATAACCTCCCTTTGACCCTGGGATAAAAAATATTTTATGTTTTTCATCCAATAAAAATGCTCGGTGATTATCCAAGGCTTCCGACCAATATTCATTTAAAGTGTATTTGGAAATTTCTGTTGGGTTTTCCGGAACGCTGACGTCAAAAATAGAAATTTTAACCTTGCTATCTTCGCGACCAATCCCCAAAACTTTATGATTACCAAGTGGGTGGAGATAAGAGGAATAACCAGGAATTTTGAGTTCACCTTTTACAACTGGATTTCTAGGATCAGCCAAATTTAATACATAAAATGGATCAATTTCTCGAAAAGTTACCACATACCCTCTGTCCCCCATAAATCGGACAGCGTAGATTCTTTCGGTTTCTCCTAAATCTTTGACTGCTCCGATGACTTTTAAATTACCATCCAACACATACACATCACTTACGGTTTTGGTATTATTTCTAAAACCACCAAACCACTGATCTCCGATAGTGGTTGCTATTCGCAAATCACCCTTATATTCATCCATAGAAAATTGATTTAACGGGTGTCCGGATACAACTCCGGTGATAGCTGAAAAATCTTTTACATCTATCTTTACTATTCCCGTACGATCAAACTCGCGTCTATTTTTCAAATAATACTTTTCAGCTCTGTTACCAACTTCGTTTTCAAAAGCCAACGCTTCGTCTTTGGACAAAGAAGTCATAAATTTTTCCGCCAACTGACTAAGTTCCGTAGTTTTGGTAGTTTGGCTCAAGTCATATCCACGAACTTTTTCCAATTTTTCAATCAACCAGTTCGGTGCCAAATCTCTATTTTCTATTATAAAATTGAAAGCCATTTCAAAATAATCAAGCGGTATTTGATAAGTCAAGTACATGGCGTTTTCAGACATATAAAAAACAGATTCGTCAGAAGACCCGATAAAAGAAGTTTTCTTTTCAACTTTACCGGTAGTAGCATCTAAAACCAAGAAATTAAATACTGAATCTGACGGTTCAGAAACTGTAGGATAATAAATGTCCGTACAATTTATAATTACTTCTTCTTGACCAACGGTCAGAGGCCTGATAGGACATGGTGTATTTTGATTAACATAATTACCAGTCACAAGATATATTTTACCGTTTAACAGCCTGGCATCTTTGAAATATTCCCTTTCTGCTAAATTGGCTTGCCATTTTTCTTTGGGGTTTGCTTTATCAGAAACATCATAAGCTGTAATTAAACTAAACCCCCTCCAATAATTTTCTTCTTTATTTGAAAAGACAATCAAAGTATTATTACTCAACAACAAACTTCCATTTTTATCTATTTTGGAATCGTTTTTCAATTCATCCAAAGGAAAGGCATTCACAAGAAAAGTCCCTCCTTTGATATAGGAAGCAACATAATCTCGTCCTGTCATGTCCACAAAAAATCTTCTGTAAATTCTATCTCTAGAAAAATAGATTTCCTTGCCGTCGGTTTTTACAATATCTGGTTCATCAATACCGGCAACTTGAACATTAGTTTCAGAAACTCTACCTGCACTTTGACCGCTTTCAGAGTAGGACATTCCTGTTTTTTCACTCAAACCAATAGAGTCCATACCACCCATATCTGTGGTAGCCATTGGGATTGCACTTTCGGCTCTTGAGCTAAAATTCATTCCGTTATAATAACTTTGACTTTCTTCTTGTTTAGCCAAATATTGTTTAAACTCTTCCTCTGAGGCGAATTTTTTTATTTCTGCTTTTTCTGTTATTTTAGGAGAGACTTCTGTTTGCTCTGTTTTTTTGCTTGTATCCAAAACACCTGTATTTATGGGTCTAAATTTTATTACATATAACAAAACAAGGCTACCAGCAATACAAGCAGTAGTGATAATGCCCAAAATAATAAAACCGGCTTTGATACTAACATCTTTTTGGAACATATTTTTAAATTTTATTTATTAGTTATTATTTTTACTCCAGGTAATTTTTTACCACTAAGGTATTCAAGCATCGCTCCCCCACCAGTACTGACCAAATCAACATCTTCAGTTAGCCCTAGTTTTTTCAAAACTTCTACAGTTTCACCACCGCCACTTACCCCAAAAGCTGGCCCTTTGGCTTTGGTGGCCAACAATCTGGCAACGCTATAAGTTCCATATTCATAAGGGTGTTGTTCAAAAAAACCTAGCGCACCGTTCCAGGCTAAAGTTTTAGCTTTTTTTATAAAACCAGCATAATAAGTAATTGTTTTTGGACCTATATCAAATATGGCTTCATTTTTCTTTAATACAAATTTTTTATTCAACTCTTCTACTCGACATTTTTTTCCATCTTTTGTACCTACAATAACATCAAGGGGAAGAATGATATTTTTCTTAGCTCCGTAAAATAAAGCTTCTTTTTTATATTTTTTATCAACAAGTGAGTCTCCGACTTTATAACCTTTGGCCCAAAGATACGTATTTACTATTCCTCCGCCTACTAAGATATAATGCGCCAAACGTATAAAATGTTTCAAAAGAGGTATTTTTGTTTCCATCTTTGCTCCGCCCAACACCAAAATAAAAGGTTTTTTGGGGTTTTTCATTATTTTGTTTAAACCAACAATCTCTTCTTCCATCAAAAAACCAGCTGAAGTCGGTAAAAACTTTGCTATCCCAGTAACAGAAGCTGAATCACGGTGTGCTACAGCAAACCCATCTAAAATGAAAACTTCTCCCAAATTAGCAAAATTTTTAGCCACGACTTTATCGTTTTTTTCTTCACCTTTTACAAAACGAACGTTTTCCAAAATAACCACTTCGCCATTTTCCATTTTAGAAATCAAATTTTGCGCTTCAGACCAGTAATTTTCTGGATTTTTTTTGATTTTATTAAAATCCGTAATTTTAATGTCTTTTTTCAAAATTTCTGACAACGCTATAGCCACCGGCTTTAAACTCAGATTTTTATCCAACCCTTCCGGACGACCAAGATGGCTCAACAAAACAACTTTTGCTCCTTTATTTATCAAAAAATTTATAGTCGGCAAACTTTTTTCAATTTTATACAACTCTTTGATCTTTCCTTTTTTGATAGGAACGTTAAAATCAACACGAACGAGCACTCGTTTGCCTTTGAGGTTTTTGATTGATTTGAGAGTTTTGATTTGCATAGTCAGAAAAAATATTGGATATTAAATATTAAATATTGGCTCTTTATACAAAACAATATTCAGTATTCAATATCAAATCATACTTTTTTAAAGTATATCACAAACAAATATTTAAAAAAACTATTTGATTAAATCAGAATAATCACTCTCTTCCGGCCAAAGATAATTTTGAAAAATCCAATTACCCAAATCACGGGCTTCTATAAATCTAGTTTCGTTATCTTGCGCCCCCAACACCACAATTGATATTTGGTGATTTTTTTCATCTGACAAACGAACAGTAAAATTATAACCGGAATCGTAAATAAAACCTGTTTTACCAGCAATATTTTTACTTGCAAATTTATTTGGAATCCAATCGGTCAAAAGCCAATTGGTGCTATAAACTTTACGCGGTTTCTCCCCACTCAAGGAATTGATATAATATTCGCCCATCTGTAAAGATTTTAATATTTTTTCCGATTTTAAGGATTCTTTTAATAGTTGCGCCACGTCTTTGGCATTGCCTAAATTACCAGAATTAAGTCCTGTAGGGTCCGTAAAAATCATTGAATTTAAATTTAAATTTTTTGCTTTTTCATTCATCAATTCAACAAATTTTTCAGGTGTCACCGTACTATTTCTAACCAACGCTTTTATAGCGCTGTTTGCTGAACTAACCAAAGCCACATTCCAAAGATCGCTGAGTTTTAGAAAATCACCTGGCTTAAGTTGGTGAGAAGAAGAATCACAATCTATATCCAAAATTTTGACAGTAACACTCCAATCAATTGGTAAATCCAACAACACCATCGCGGTCATCAATTTGGTAACACTGGCCAGCGGACGAACAACTTCACTATTTTTTTCATAAATAATTTTCCCTGTTGCCGTATCCAAAGCCAAAATAGCAGAGACTGAGCTTGTGCTATCATAAACTGTGTCAGTTTTGGGTAAAGGCCAAACCGGTTTACTTTTTGGTAAAATATTTTCTCTATCGTCTGATTCTATTTTTTCTTGTCGCACTTTTGCTTTTGGAAAAAAATTATTTTGCTCTTTTTTACTTTCCACTTTTACCGAAAAACCAAAAAGTAAAATCAACCCCAAAAACATGAGACCGAAAGAAAAAAGAAAATCTTGAATTTTTTGAGGAATATTTAACACAATTTTATTTTTTATTTTTTTATAACGCTAAAAATCATATTAAGGACGTTCAACATCCTCGCCTTCCAAAGCTTTGAGAACATATTCGTGGTTGTGCAGTGTCTCAAAATCAGGTAATTCTTTGATATCCTTCAAACCTAAATGGCGAAGATACTCTAACGTAATCTCGTATTTTGATAACAAGCCCGTTGGATCAGTGTGCTCTTTTATCAACCCTCTCATCAACAAATTTCGCAAAATCAAACTGCAATTTACTCCTCGAATTTGTTCAATTTCCGGTTTAGTTATAGGGCCACGATAAGATATCACCGTTAGTGTCTCAAGTTGGGGCCTGGTTAATTCACCTCCTATTTCAGCTTTTACAAATTTTTCAGAAGCTTCTTTATTATCAGGATGACTAACCATCTGATAATCACCATTGTTAGTAATTATCAAGACTCCAGAATCAGAAATATTATATTTGGCAACCAAATTTTCCAATGATTCTTGAACTGCGCTTTCTTCACAATTCAAAACTTTGGCTATTTTTTTTGCCGTCAATGGTTTGCCGGCGACAAAAAGGATAGATTCTATTTGTGATAATAATGACATAAAAAAATAAATCAAAAGTCAAAAGTCAAAAGTCAAAATTTTGGTATCCCGACTTATGT
>CAYRYH010000021.1:8280-10502 GCA_964428525.1 uncultured Gammaproteobacteria bacterium
AATTTTAAATTTTGAATTCTACAATTTATTTATCTCCATATCCTCAAAACTATTATTTTGAGTAATAAATATTTTTTCAGTTTTCAAAAGTTCAAGCAAGGCTAAAAAACTAACGATAACTTCCGTTCGTGACTGGGCTCCTTTTACTACTTGTGAAAAACTGATTTTTTTTGCGGATTTTAATAGATTAAAAATACTTTCAATCTGCTGTTTGACAGAAATAGCTCTATTAATTTTTGTTTGTGGTAAAGGATCCAGCGGTTTGAGTTTTTTTAACAAATGCAAAAAATTATTTTTTAAATCCTCCAATCCAGCATTTTGCGGAACAATAAAATCTTTTATAACTACTGGCAAAGGTTCGATGCGTCCATAAGCCAATTTTTTTTCATTCCACATTTCATTTATCAAAACACTAGCTTCTACAAATTTTTTATACATTTTCAGCTGATTGGCCAAATCCGGACCTTCATCTTCCTCGGGTGTCAAATATGGCAAAAGTGTTTTTGATTTAAGATAAACCAAACGTGTGGCTACCACCAAAAAATCGGCCAATTCCTCTGGCGCCTCATTTTCTAATTTATTTAAATAATTAAAAAATTGTTCCGTTACTTGCGAAATTGAGATTTCCGTGATTTCCATTTTTTGATCTTCCACCAGAGATAGGAGTAGATCAAGAGGGCCGGTAAATTTTTCTAAATTTACTTCTTTCATTATTTTAATTTTATATTTACTTCATCCAAAGATTTGGAAGGCAAAGTAGACGGCGCACCCATCATCAAATCACGCGCATCACTAGTTTTAGGAAAAGCCATGACTTCACGAATATTTTCCTCCCCTTGGAGCAACATCACCAATCTATCCAACCCCAAAGCCAAACCACCGTGAGGGGGCGGAGAAAAAGTAAATGCTTCCAATATGTGTCCAAAACGAGATTCGATTTCTTCTTTGGTCAAACCAAGTAATTCAAAAATTTTATTTTGTAAATCACGTTCATGAATTCTCACACTACCACCGCCGACTTCAAAACCATTTAAGACTAAATCATAAGCTATTGCCCTAGCTTTTAGAGGTTCGCTTTCAAGCAATCCCAAATCTTCGTCTTGTGGGCGAGTAAAAGGATGATGCACAGCTACCAATTTATTTTCTTCCTCACTATTTTCAAACATTGGGAAGTCGGTAATCCAAGCAAAGGCCAATTCATTTTTGTCATTTTTATCTTGACGCAAATCAGGTTTATCATTGCCATATTTTTCCATCGCCTCTTTGTAAGTCAAACGAGGAAAAGGTTTTTGCATTATCTTTTTTTCCGGATATTGTTCTTCCACCAATTTTATCATCGCTTCTTCCGTTAAATTCAAAATTTCTTCTTGATTGGTAAATGACATTTCCATATCAAACTGGGTAAATTCTGGTTGTCTATCACCGCGTTGGTCTTCATCACGAAAACATCTGGCGATTTGAAAATATCTTTCCATTCCAGCAACCATCAAAAGTTGTTTGAATTGCTGTGGAGATTGTGGGAGTACATAAAATTCACCTTTGGAAATACGGGATGGGACCAAAAATTCACGAGCGCCTTCAGGTGTGCCTTTGGTTAAATAAGGTGTTTCAATTTCAGTAAATCCACGATCAGAAAAATAATTGCGTAAAAATAAATTTATTTTGTGACGATTCACCAAGTTTTTTTTCATTCTTTCGCTACGCAAATCCAAATAGCGATATTTCATGCGAAGCGGTTCGGAAAATTCACGGGTATCGCCACTAATTTCAAAGGGTAGCGCGACAGTCTCGTTTATAACCTTGATTTCTTTGGCCAAAATTTCTACCGTTCCGGTTGGCATATCGGGGTTTATCTGTTTAGCCCCGCGAGCTTGGACAATACCACGCAATTCAATCAAATCTTCCAGACGAATTTTTTTGAGTTCTTCGTTAGATTTTTCATCCAATTCAGCTGGCACGCCCACAACTTGCAAAATACCGTTTTTGTCACGCAAATCAAAAAATGCGATTTTACCCATATCGCGACGAGCGTTAATCCACCCTTTTAACAATATTTCCTCCCCTACTTTATTTACCGTTTCGGTAGAAAAAATTCTATTCATAATATAAGTTTATTTTTATTTTTTTATTCGTGTTGATTCGTGTAAAAGATTCGTGTTTTAAATTTATCATTTTTATTGGTCTGTTTATTCGTGTTGATTCGTGTAAAAGATTCGTGTTTT
>CAYRYH010000021.1:10602-13695 GCA_964428525.1 uncultured Gammaproteobacteria bacterium
ATCATTTTTATTGGTCTGTTTATTCGTGTTGATTCGTGTAAAAGATTCGTGTTTTAAATTTATCATTTTTATTGGTCTGTTTATTCGTGTTGATTCGTGTAAAAGATTCGTGTTTTCTATTTTACCTTTCCAAACAACTCTGCCATTTCTACCAATCTACAAGAATAACCATATTCATTATCATACCAAGCAACAACTTTTACCAAATCTCCATCAACTACATTGGTCAAATTCAAATCTACAATAGAAGAATATGGATTGCCGATAAAATCAGAAGAAACCAACTCTTCATTGGTGGCCAATAAAACATTTTTGAAGCGCGTTGTTTTGGCAGCTTGAATAAAAGCTTTATTTATTTCTTCTTTGGTTGTTTTCTTTTTGAGCACAACAGTAACATCAGACAAAGATACGGTTACTACCGGCACACGCAAAGCAATACCATCAAAAATACCTTTTACTGCTGGGATAGTTTCCGCTACAGCTTTGGCTGCACCAGTTGTGGTTGGGACAATACTTTCGGCAGCTGCGCGAGCACGACGCAAATCTTTGTGCGGTCCGTCTTGAATATTTTGATCCGCAGTATAAGCATGAACGGTGCTCATCATCGCTTTTTTAATCCCAAAAGTTTCTTCTAAAACCGCCATTACCGGAGCGATACAATTGGTAGTACAAGAAGCATTGCTAATAATTTTAGCTTTTTCATTTTTTACTTTTCCACAATTAACCCCTCGAACATAGGTCGGGATATCCCCTCCTTTTCCCGGAGCGGATAAAACTACTTTTTTTGCCCCAGCTTTCAAATGAAGCTCAGCACCATCTTTTTTATTAAAATGACCAGTGCATTCCAAAACAACATCGATTTTCATTTTAGCCCAAGGCAAAGCACTTGGGTCTTTTTCCGCAAAAACAGGAATTTTTTTACCGTCAATAATAATATTTTTTTCATCATAACTTACTTTTTTATCATAACTTCTATAAGCTGTATCGTGTTTGAGTAAGTGAGCCAAAGTTTTTGTATCAGTTAAATCGTTTATTGCAACAATATTAAAGCCTTTACGACCAAAACCTATTTTGAAAGCGTGTCGGCCGATACGGCCAAAACCGTTGATTGCGATGTTCATACGATGATATTTAAAATTTTAATATTTAATATTTAAAATTACCAACACGATGGATCGATAATTATTTTAAATTAATTATCGACAAAATTAATAAGAAAAAAATAAAAGCCGTAGCAAACCAAAGTATTGTGTAGCCTAAAAATACCAATGCTTCTTTTTTTTGATTATCCAAATATAATTGCACTGGGCGACCAAAAAACAAAATAGCCATAATCGCTGCCGACAATACAAATAGCATCAAAGCAATGACAGGTGAAAAAAAGTTGTCTTCTTTGCCTAGCAAAAACTCGGCACTTTGAAAAAAAGTGGCCACACAAAAAATATACAATATTGCTAGTACAGCATGAAAAAATGGTTGCTTTGGTAATTTTTTATCCATATTATCTTTCACTTTTATATCCTTGTTTTATCATATCAGCTGCTTCACCTGCTATAAAAACTTTTTCTCTTCCAACTTTAAAACTAAAAACATTTTCTTTTTCGTTATATTCCAAAGAATTTATTATTACATTTTGTAATTGATCAGTCATTTTTTGTGTCTCGTCTTTAGATTCTTTAAGTTCAAATAGTATGGTTGGTAATTTTTTACCAACAACCCAGTCTTTTAAATAGTCTTGAATTGAATCTCCATATTTTTGAAGCAGTTCATAAGATTCTGCTTCTGGATTTTTTATTTCTGACATCATAAAATTTAATTTTAAATTAAATAAGCTAGATTATTATACCCTTTTTAAGTTACTTTCGCAAATATTACTTTGAGATATTCCCCTTCCGTATAAGCCGCCAATTCTGGATGATCTATTCCATGGGTAAAAGTCTCTAAAATTTGTAAATTTCTCCCAGCCCGACCGGCAGAATTGGCTAACATATGCCGAAAATCAGTCAAATTCAAATGAGCCGAACAAGATGCACTAATCAAAATTCCGCCTGGTGGCAAAATTCTCATTGCTGATTCGTTTATTTTACGATATCCGACTAAACCCTCTTTGATTTTGTGACGGTCTTTGATAAAAGCCGGTGGATCAAGAATAATCACGTCAAAATTTTCCTTAGTCGTTTCGCTTCGGTTTAAATATTCTTTTACATCACAAACTTCAAATTCGGCTTTTTTTAAATCCAACTTGTTTAATTTAAAATTTTCTTTAGCCATCTCAATTGCGGACTGCGAAGCATCTACACTCACGGTTTTTTTTGCCCCCGCTTGCGTTGCATAAACACTAAACCCTCCCGTATAAGAAAAACAATTCAAAACTTTTTTTCCTTTTGAATATTTCATGAGTGCTTGACGCTTATCCCGTTGATCCAAAAAGAATCCTGTTTTTTGTCCGGTAATAATATCTACCCAAAATTTCAAACCATTTTCTTTAATTTCCACTTTTTCCGGTACTTTACCAAAAAGCACACCCACTTGTTTTTCTGCACCTTCAATACCGCGAGCTTTCATATCTGAACGCTCATAAATACCTTTTGGCTTAATAATTTTTACCAAAGCAGCAGTTATCTGTTCTTTCCAAGAATCTATACCACGATTATGAAATTGGACAGATAAGTAATCACCGTATTTATCAACAATAAGTCCAGGAATAAAATCATTTTCTCCATAAATTATTCGACAAGCATCTGTATTTTTATCCAAAACAAATTTTTCGCGAATCTCTAAAGCATTTTTAATTCTGAGTTCAAAAAACTTTTGATCTACTTCTTCTTTTTCATCAAAACTCCATAAACGCACGGCAATTTGTGAATAAGAATTGAAATAGCCCCCAGCCAAAAATTTACCTGTTTCATCAGTCAAAGTCACCGGCATACCACATTCCAAACCTTCTGGAATGCTTTTCAATGCTCCGGAAAAAATCCAAGGATGGCGAGCCAAAACCGGGCCTAATCTCTTTGTATTAACAATCAATTTGTTCATAAAATTTTATATTATAAGTGCCTGTATTTTATACAAAAAACAAAATAAAAACAAGAG
>CAYRYH010000022.1:0-7779 GCA_964428525.1 uncultured Gammaproteobacteria bacterium
TGATTGCTCCATCTCCAAATCTGGATTTGATTTGGTCAATAGCGCTTTCTGCGGCTTTGAGCTTGCTTTTTACTTCCTCCGAAATTTGTGCTTTAGGCATAAATTTATTTATAAATTAATTTTTAATATTTTTGGCAACCACATGACGGATTATTGTAGTGGTTTTTCCATGTTTTTTTGTAGCTGAAATTATTATTGTATTTAATCCTTCGGATAAATCTATGTAAGACTCAAACTGACCTTTTTCATTTAACATTATTTCTTTACCGTTTACGGTTAGACGAGATTCTTTCTCTGCTTCTCCCTGGATCAATATGCTCAAGCTTTCAATTGTCTGACCTTCTATCGGTGTCAAGACTAAAAGTTTTGGCGGATTTAAAACACCTCTAATCTGAAATGTGATATAGGCAAAAAAAGCGACTATGATTATCAGGAAAAGAACATTTCTCAAAAAAATTGTAATACTAGTTAGATAATATTTTTGATAAGAACTTTCCGGTTCTCTCAAAGAAAATACTTCGTGTTTTGTTTCTTCCTTAAATTGATTTAAAAAATCTTCACAATCTAGTTCCAAAGCCTGGCAATATTCTTTGATATAAACATTACGATGAGCTCTGGTTTTTGGTAGTAAAACATAATCACCTTTTTCAATCGCTTCTAAATATTTTTTTTCAATATGAGTCTTTTTTGATATTTCTTCAAGACTTATATTTTGTTCTTCTCTGGCTTTTTTTAACTTTACACCCAAATATTGAGGAGGCTCAAGTTTTTTTCTACAAAAAATAGCCATAAATTATTTTTTAAAAAATACTACTATAATCATTCTTTTTTCCAGCACTAGAACTTCGTTGATTGCGGGGTTTTGCTTTTTTTTCATCACTTTCTTCTTCTTCTTCTTTTTCTTCTGTTTCCTCTATAATTTCCAAATCAAAACTTTCTTCTTCAGGTTCGTTTTCAAGTTCGAGCTCTGTTGTATCATTGTTATTATCAATATCAGTTTCAGGAATTTTTGATTCTTCTTCATTCTCAGTTATTTCTTCAAGAGTTTTATCTTCTTCTTCGTTAAAAAGTTCTTCTTCCTCTTGGGTTTCACTTTCCAATACTTCTTCTTGGATATCGTCAGCTTTTTTTATTGGTTGATAAGGGGTTGGAGGTGTAAAAACAGTTCCACCAACACCCATTCTTTGTTTTGAAATAGGTAAATCCTCTTCCGGTTCAGACATCAAATGGTCGGTAAAAACTTCACGAGGTTTAGCCCCATCAGCTGGACCTACTATACCAGCTTCTTCCATCTCGTCAAGTAAACGTGCGGCGCGAGCATAGCCAACTTTCAATCGGCGTTGTAATAAAGAAGCGCTAGCTTTTCCAGATTCAACCACCACAGCTCTTGCTTCATTGAACAGACTATCTCTGTCATCGCTATCTCCGCCAAACATAGAGGAAGTACCACTGCCGGATTTGGCAACTATACTTTCATCATATTCCGGAGGAACATCCGTTTTGATAAAATCAACAACTCTTTTCATTTCTTCCTCAGAAATAAAAGCACCTTGAATACGCAGAGGTTTTGAAAGCTCAGCGGTTAAGAAAAGCATATCTCCGCGACCAAGTAATTTTTCCGCACCTGGACTATCTAAAATAGTACGAGAATCTATAGAGGAAGCTACAGAAAAAGCGATACGAGCTGGGATGTTTGCTTTCATCAAACCGGTAATAACATCAACTGACGGTCTTTGTGTAGCAACCACAAGGTGGATACCAACAGCACGAGCCATTTGAGCGATGCGAATGATACCAGCTTCAACTTCAGAAGCCGCTGTGGCCATCAAATCAGCTAACTCGTCAATTACAAAAACTATGTAAGGCATTTTTTCTGCGTGAGTGCTGTTATAAGAAGCAACATCACGATTGCCAGCGGCAGCAAGAGCATCAAAGCGTCGTTCCATTTCACCTATGGTCCATTTTAAAGCAGCCACAGTTTTGGCAGGATCTGTAATTACCGGAGTAAGCAAATGAGGTATGCCGTTGTATAAAGTAAGTTCTACACGTTTAGGATCAACCATGATAAAACGTAAAGTTTCGGGAGTGTTTTGATAAAGCAAACTTAAAATCAAAGTATTTACACAAACTGTTTTTCCAGAACCTGTAGTACCGGCGATAAGCAAGTGAGGCATTTTTGGTAAATCAGCAAACCAAACTTTTCCAGCCACATCTTTTCCAAGTGCGAACATCATATTGTGCTTGCGATTTTTGTATTCTAGACTTTCCAAACTTTCTCGTAGTGAAACCATTGCTACTTTTTGATTTGGAACTTCTATGCCAACCAAAGCTTTGCCTGGAATAGGAGCTTCTATCCTGATAGGATGAGCGGCCAAAGATAAAGATAGGTCATTGCTCAATGTTGTAATGCGAGAAAGTTTAATACCTTTGGCTGGCTTGAGAGAATATTGAGTAACGGTAGGACCGACGCGCACTTCTCCCATCTCAACTTCAATACCAAAATTAAAAAAAGTATCTTTGATAGTCTCGGCATTGCCTTTTATATCACCTGAAGTCGGTTTGCTTTTATTGGTATATAATAAATCAATGTTTGGTAGTTTATAGTGAGCGCTTGGTTTGCTCAAAATAATTTCAGGTTTATTTTCTACAATTTCTTCCTCTTCTTCGTCTTCTGCTTCTTCATCTTCTTCGGAAGAAACTTTTTTTCTTTTGAAAAAACGACTGTCTTTATTTTTTAATTCTTCTACAGCTTCTTCAAAACTTTTTTCATCTTCTTCATCAGTATCTTCTTCATCAACTTCAGAATGCGCTCCTTTGATTTTGAATTTTATTTGTTCTTGTTTTGGTTGAGAAGAAAAAGATTTTTTGATAGGAGAAAATAAAAAGCCTATAATTTTTTGAAGGAAATTTAACAAATCAGACAAAGTAGTGTTTAAAATAAAAATCAAAGAAACTAAGAAGATTGCTAATAGTATAATAATACCGCCCCAATAGCCGACATAAGAACCTAGTAACCAGGCTAACCAAAAACCATACAAACCCCCGCCGTATCCTTGCATGGCCAGAGAAAGCATTTCTTGTGGAGGAGATTGTAGGTGAACAAAAGAATTTATAGATAAGAATAGTAAAAGAGACCCGATTATCTTTGGAAGCTTAAAGCCATCTTCAAAATTCTTGGCTAACAAAATGCCGATAAAAACTAGAATTAGAGGAAAAAGATATTTTATATATCCAAAACCCATTGATAGGAGAGAATCTAAAAAATTTCCAGTTACTCCTGCTAGATTAAAAAAGCTCAAAACAGAAATTGCACTTAGAGCAAACAAAAACAAAGCCAGTAAACCACGGCTTATTTCTGGATTAAAATCAAATTCTTCTTGAGTTCTGATGCGTTTTCTACCCATAAAATTCTTCTATTATTATAGCATAGAAAAAATATTGGCAAAAGGGGATAAGCGTAAAAGTCCATAAAGTTGTAAAGTCCATAAAGTCTATAAAGTTGGCGGAGAGAAAAATACTTTAAATTATTGACAGAAGAGGTTATTTTATGCTAAAAATTGTGTAGTTCTTTATATTAATTTTTCAAAAGGAGGAAAAAATGACTGATAAGAAGAAAGAAGATTTTACACTACACAAAATCATTAGCTCCACCTGTCTTCTTGTTGCGTTTTCATGTATTTGTTGGGAATACAAGGTATTAAATTTAGCGTATGGGGTTATCCTTTTAGTAATTATTTTTTTGTTGGTTAAAGTGATTAAACTTAGTCGTCAGCTTAATCAGCTCAAAAAAGAAGATGAAAAGAAAAAATAATTTCTAAAACAAGTATTTAAAAACCGTCCTTTTTAGGGCGGTATTTTTATTTTTCCCCAACAAGCTGCGAGACAAGATGCATGTTTTAACTTACGGGTCGCTACTTTTAAACGTCCTCGAAACAAAAAATTAAAATTATTGTTGCGAGGGGAGAGAGTTTGTTTGAAAGTATTAGATCCGGTTGAGACATCAGCTCATCCGCAGCTTACTGGGGAAAAATATTAACAGATATGATAAAACTCTATTTTAAAATCGTCAATTAAACCATGGGGATAAAATATTTTTTAGCTAAAATAAGCCAAAATTTTTAATAGACTAAAAAAGTATGATTTTTGGCTAAAATAAGATAAATTTATGTAAATATATCATTTTTTTGCTAATATTAAACAAAATAATCAAAAAAAATCCCAATTCTATACCCTTGTTTACTCCATAGTAAAGATTTTTTTGAAGCCTTGGCTTGCAGGGCGTAGTCCCGACCTTTCGTCGGGACGTAACCCTGTGGATAAACTGTGTATAAATATTATTTTTTTGTATAAAATAAGGCAAAATTTTAAAGTTCTTGACAAATAAGAAAAACTTGTTTTTCCTTGACAAAAAACCATTTTTGTGCTATAATGAGTCCATCAAGTTATCATCTTTTAATTTTTGGCTAATATTAGCCAAAAAATGCGTGGCTAAATTAATTTTATGATTTATGCTGCGCGCAAGGTAAAAAAAATTTTCATGTTAACCTTGCTTTTTGCTAAAAAATAAAGAAAAAGAACGAAACCCTAACTCACTGGGATATTTTTTGTTGTCTTACTTTGTTTTTTAAAAAATAAAATTTAAAATTTAAAAATTAATTAAAAAATATTTATAAAATTTTCTTTTATGCCTATTTATAAACGAAATTACCAAATAGATCCGGAACGTAAGTATCTGACTAGTAGTCGTGATGCTGTGCCTTTTCCTGATTTGATTGAAGTTCAAAAAAATTCTTATGATTGGTTTTTAAAATTTGGGATAAAAGAACTTTTTGAAGAAGTTTCTCCGATCACTGATTTTTCCGATCGTAATTTAGAATTGTATTTTGAAGATTATTATTTGGATGAATCAAAATTTGATGAAATGACCTGTCATGATAGAGATATGACCTACGAAGCTCCTTTGAGAGTACAAGTACGATTATCCAACAAAGCTACTGGACAAAATAAAGTTCAAGAAATTTATTTGGGAGATTTTCCTGTGATGACCAATCGTGGTACTTTTGTTGTTAATGGTATTGAAAGAGTTGTAGTGTCTCAGCTTATCAGAAGTGCGGGTGTTTATTTTTCCGCAGAGAATGTTCGTGGCCGTAAATATTATGGTGCAAAAATTATTCCAAATCGCGGTGCTTGGCTTGAAATAGAAACTGATCAAAACAATGTTTTGTGGGTTAAAATAGATCGTAAAAGAAAAATTGCCGTAACATCTTTGTTGCGTTCTTTTGGTTATGAAACCGACGAACAAATCATGGAGCTTTTTAAAGATGTAGAAGTTCACCCAAATATTAATTTTATAGAAAATACTTTAAAAAAAGACACAACCAAAAGTATTGATGAAGGTCTTGTTGAAGTTTATAAAAAAATTCGTCCAGGTGATTTAGCTACTGCGGATAATGCTAAAAGTTTGATTCATGCGATGTTTTTTAACTTTGACCGATATGACTTGAGTCCTGTTGGCGTTTATAAATTTGATACTAAATTTGATTTAAATTTAAATTACGAAGATTACGGTAAAAAAGAAAATAGAGTTTTTTCTCCAGAAAAATTAGCTTTAGTTATCAAAGAAGTTATCCGTTTAAATGTGACTCAAGATGAACCAGATGATATAGATCACTTGGGCAATCGTCGTATCAGAGCGGTTGGAGAATTGGTTCAAAATAGATTGCGTGTTGGTTTGGCTCGCATGGAACGTATTATCCGAGACAGGATGAGTACTTTTGAAATAGATCAGCTAACTCCAAATAAATTGGTTAATGCTCGTCCGGTTATCTCTGCAGTAAAAGAATTTTTCATGAGTTCCCAGCTTTCTCAATTTATGGATCAAACTAATCCACTTTCTGAACTTGAGCACAAACGTCGTTTGTCTGCACTTGGACCTGGAGGTTTATCCAGAGATAGAGCTGGTTTCGAGGTTCGCGATGTACACAACACTCATTATGGACGTATTTGTCCTATCGCTACTCCAGAAGGTCCAAATATCGGTTTGGTTAACCACCTTTCTTGTTTTGCTAGAGTAAATGAATTTGGTTTTATCGAAACTCCTTATCGCAAAGTTCTCAAAGAAGTTACCAATGACCCAACTTTGACAGAAGGTGAAATTTTACGTGGAGATGTAGAGGGAGTAAAAGATGGAACAAAAATTACCAAAGAAGTAGCGGGTAAATTAGCCAAAAGTAAATTAAAAGTTATCCCGGTTAGACCGAGGGTAACAAATGAAATTGTTTTACTAAATTCTTTTAAAGAAGAAAAAGCCGTTACAGCTCCAGCTACAACAAAAGTTGATGAACAAGGACATTTTACGGATATCTTAGTTTCAGCTCGTGTGTATGGTAAGTCTCAAGTTACAGAAGCTGAAAATATTGATTATATAGATGTTTCTTCGGCACAAATTGTTTCTGTGGCCACTGCTTGTATTCCGTTTTTGGAGCATGATGATGCTACTCGCGCTTTGATGGGCACAAACATGCAACGTCAGGCTGTACCGTGTATCAAACCTGAACCACCATTGGTTGGTTCTGGTATAGAAAAAGAAGCAGCACGTAATTCTGGCTATGTTTTTTATGCTGATACCGAAGGTGAAGTGACTGCTGTATCTGGAGATAAAATAGAAATACTTACAAAAAAAGATGAAAAAGTAGTTTATAATTTGAGAAAATTTCAAAGATCAAATGCTGCTACTTGTATCAACCAACATCCGATAGTGACAGTAGGAGAAAAAATCAAAAAAGGACAACCTCTTACCGATGGTCCAGCTATCAGTCAAAATGAATTGTCTTTGGGGCAAAATGTTTTGGTAGCTTATATGGCTTGGGATGGATATAACTACGAAGATGCAGTTATCATTTCTGATCGTTTGGTTAAAAAAGATAGATATACTTCTATCCATATTGAAGATTATTTTGTAGATGTGCGCGAAACTAAACTTGGTTCTGAAGTTATTACCGCTGATATTCCAAATGTATCTGAAGAAAAATTAAAAAATTTAGACAGTGAAGGTATAGTACGTATCGGGGCAAAAGTAAAATCCGGTGATATTTTGGTTGGTAAAATTACTCCAAAAGGAGAAACCGAATTGTCAGCTGAAGAAAGATTGCTCCGAGCAATTTTCGGTGAAAAGGCTCGTGATGTGCGTGATTCTTCTTTATATTTAGAACATGGTGAACACGGCAAAGTAATTGATATCAAAGTTTTTTCTTCAGAAAACGGAGATAAGCTTGAACCTGGAGTTGTCAAAAGAGTGCGTGTGCGAGTAGCTGATATGCGTAAAGTTCAAATCGGTGATAAGATGTCTGGTCGTCATGGTAATAAAGGTGTTATTTCTCGTGTTATTCCAGCTGAAGATATGCCGTTTTTGGAAGATGGTACACCAGTAGACATCATATTATCTCCACTTGGTGTTATTTCTCGTATGAACTTGGGTCAGATTTTGGAAAACCATATGGGATTGGCGGCTAATTCAATGGGTGTCAAAATGGCAACCCCTCCTTTCAATGGAATTACAGAAGATCAAATCAGAGAGGCTTTGACCAAAAATGGTTTTTCAGTTGATGGACAATCAACTTTGTATGATGGACGTACAGGTGAAGCTTTTGATAATAAAGTTACGGTTGGTTATAACTACATGTTGAAATTAAATCACATGGTGCAAGACAAGATTCACCAAAGATCTATAGGTCCTTATAGTTTGATTACTCAACAACCTCTTGGTGGTCGTGCGCAATC
>CAYRYH010000022.1:7789-13609 GCA_964428525.1 uncultured Gammaproteobacteria bacterium
AAGATTTGGGGAAATGGAAGTTTGGGCTCTAGAAGCTTATGGTGCGGCTCATATGTTGCAAGAAATTTTGACAATCAAATCTGATGATGTTCCGGGTCGCAGTAAAGCTTATGAAGCTATCATCAAAGGCGAAGAAATAAAAGCTGTAAATACTCCAGAATCTTTCAATGTGTTAGTGCGTGAGTTGAAAGGTTTGGGATTGGACGTAGAACTTCTAAAAAATAAAGATGGCAAATATACCAAAGTCGAAGAAACTTCTTTGTTTAATGTACCAACAATTATAAACAAAGAAGAAAATCAGGAAGAAAAGATAGATGTGGTGACGAAAGAAGAATAATTCAAATAAATAATTTTTTGAAAAAATATGTATCGCAATACTACAAACGTCATCGACTTTGATGCAATTCGCCTAAAAATCGCTTCTCCAGAAGTGGTACGCGAATGGTCTTACGGCGAAGTTCGTAAACCAGAGACTATAAATTATCGTACGCAAAAACCGGAAAAAGGCGGTTTGTTTGCTGAAGAAATTTTTGGACCTACCAAAGATTGGGAATGTTATTGTGGAAAATATAAAAAAATCAGATATAAAGGGATAGTTTGTGATAAATGTGGAGTAGAAGTTACAACTTCTTTGGTTCGTCGTGAACGTATGGGTCATATTGAACTATCTGCGCCAGTAACACATATTTGGTTCTTGAGATCAGTACCAAGTAAAATTGGTTTGGTATTGGATTTGAGCCCTCAAGCTTTGGAAAAAGTTGTTTATTTTGCTTCTTTTGTCATCAGTCATGTAGATGAAGAAGCCAAAAAACAAACTTTTGAATTATTGCGTCAAGAATATAAATCCAAAAAGAAACAAATTGAAAAAGAAACTGAAAACGGTATTAAAAAAGCTAATGACGAAAAACAAGGTGCAGAATTTTTGGAAAAAATTCAAGAAGAAGGAAGTCGTAAACTAACTGCACTTGAAGCAGATTTTCAACAAGCAGATAAAGAGCTCAAAGAGATAGCTGTATTACGTATTATTTCTGAACAAAAATATCAAGAATTATCTTTGCGTTACGGTCATTTGTTTGAAGCTCAAATTGGTGCGGAAGCCGTTTATAATTTACTTTCCAGAGTAAATTTGGAAGAAACTTATAAAAGATTAACTCAAGAACAACAAACTGCAAAAGGAGCAAAATTAGAAAAAATTATTCGTCGTAAAAAATTATTGAAAAATTTGATTGTTAATGAAGTGCGTCCTGAATGGATGGTTATGAAATGTATGCCAGTTGTTCCACCAGATCTACGTCCGATGGTAGCTCTTGATGGTGGACGTTTTGCGACTTCTGATTTGAACGATTTATATCGTCGTGTTATTAATCGCAACAATCGTTTGCAAAGATTATTGGAATTAAACGCTCCAGAGGTTATTTGTAGAAATGAAAAACGCATGTTGCAAGAAGCAGTTGACGCTCTCATTGACAACAACGCTCGTCATGCAAAAACCGTAACTGCTTCTACCGGTCAAAAAAGACAATTACGTTCTTTGGCCGATATTCTCAAAGGTAAACAAGGACGTTTCCGTCAAAATTTACTTGGTAAACGTGTGGATTATTCCGGACGTTCAGTTATCGTTGTGGGTCCAAACTTAAATTTGGATGAATGTGGTTTGCCAAAACGCATGGCACTTGAACTTTTCAAACCATTTATCATGGCGGAAATTATCAAAATGGAACTAGCTCATAATGTGCGTTCTGCAAATAGATTTATAGAAAGTGAACGCGATGAAGTTTGGGATATTTTGGAAGAACTAACCAAAAAAACTCGTGTACTTTTAAACCGTGCACCAACACTTCATCGTTTGGGTATTCAAGCATTTCATCCTCGTCTTATCGAAGGTAGTGCTATCCAATTGCACCCGTTAGTTTGTACAGCTTTTAACGCTGACTTTGATGGAGATCAGATGGCCGTACACTTGCCTTTGACAGTGGAAGCTCGTTGGGAGGCTGATAATTTGATGGCTGCAGAAAAAAATATTTTGAAACCAGCGACTGGTCAGCCAGTAGTTACTCCAAAGCAAGATATCGTTTTGGGATGTTTTTATTTGACACATTTCCGCGGTGAAAATGAAGATAAAAATAAAAAACATTTTTCTTCAGAAAAAGAAGCTTTGTTTGCTTATAAAGCTCGTATTATCACCTTGCATGAAAAAATCAAAGTGCGTTTTACAGATTTAACTAAATTTGAAAAAGACGCTAGCCCAATTATCGAAACTTCTATCGGACGTATTATCTTCAACCAAGTATTGCCAGATGAAATTCCTTTTATAAATGAAGCTATTACTGTTAAAAAATTGGGTAATGTAATTTCTTCTTATTTGGAAATCTATGGTCAAGAAAAAACAGCTGCTTTCTTGGATGATTTAAAAAATCTAGGTTTTAAATATGCTACAAAATCAGGTTACTCTTTGAGTATGAATGATTTTCCAAAAATTGAAGCCAAAGCAGCATTGCTTAAAGAATGTGATGTAAAAGTTCTTGAAGTTGAAAGTTTACGTAATGAAGGTTTACTTACTCAAAATGAAAAGCATACCAAAATTTTGGAAATTTGGACTGAAGTAAAAGATAAGATTATTGCTAACAACAAAGAAGCTCTCAGTAAAACAGGCCCAGTTTACGCTATGATTGAATCTGGTGCTCGTGGTTCTTGGGGTCAGCTTGGTCAGGTTATCGGTATGAAAGGTTTGGTTGCCTCTCCAACCGGGGATATTATAGAACTTCCAGTTAAAGGCAACTTCAAAGAAGGTTTTGATTCTTTGGAATATTTTATTTCTTCTCATGGTACTCGCAAAGGTTTGTCAGATACTTCTTTACGTACCGCTGGAGCTGGTTATTTGACTCGTCGTTTGGTGGATGTTGCTCAAGATGTAGTTGTTTTGGAAGAAGATTGTGGAGCAAAAGAAGGCGAAGTGTTTACCACTGCACAATCCGCCGAAATGGGTGAAAAATTAGCAGACAGAGTTTTGGGTCGTTATGTAGTAGAGGATGTAAAAGCAGGAAATAAAGTTTTGGTAAAAGCCGGAGAAATAATCAGCGAACAAATAGCTAGAGATATTGAAAAAAATAAAGTTGAATCAATCCATGTACGCTCGGTATTTAAATGTAAATGTCCAAAAGGTGTTTGTCAAAAATGTTATGGATATGATTTGTCATACAACAAGCCTGCTCAGTTAGGTGCTGCTGTCGGTGTGATTGCTGCTCAAAGTATCGGTGAGCCAGGTACTCAGTTGACACTTCGCACTTTCCATACCGGTGGTGTTGCTGGAAGTGATATTACTCAAGGTTTGCCTCGTATCGAAGAAATCTTTGAAGTACGTTCTCCAAAGCATCAAGCTTTGTTGACTGATGTTGATGGAAAAGTTGAAATAGAAGACGCTGATGGAAAAATAATCACTTCGGCTACTGGTAAGAAAATTTTTGAAGGACGTCGTGGACAAAAAATTATCAAAGTTCATTTTGAAGGGATGGATGAAATGAAAATTAGCGTTGGAAGTGAAGATGAAATAATGGTAAAAAATGAAGAAATAGTGGATCAAGATGCTATTTTGCTGGTTCGCGGAGCATCTGGTGAAGAAATAAAAGCTAAATATTCAGGACAAATCAAGATTGAAAAAAATAAGATTTTCCTTTCTTATAATGGACCAAAAATTCGCGAATATATCGTACCGCTAGGCTATAAATTGTATGTAAAAGAAGGAGATGAAATCAAAAAAGGCGATCAATTAACTGATGGTTCTATCAATTTACAAGAATTATTTGAACTTCGCGGACGACCAGCGGTCCAAAAATATATTTTGGAAGAAGTGCAAAATATTTATTCTTCTCAAGGTCAAAAAGTGAATGATAAACACATGGAAGTTATTATTCGTCAGATGTTTAGTCGTGTTTATGTAGAAGATGCCGGAGATTCTGAGTTGTTACCTGGTGAAGTAGTGGAAAAAGCACATTTAGAATTTTGTAACAATCTAGCCAAAAAAGATGGGGGCAAAGAAGCCACTGGTCGTGAATTATTACTTGGTATTACTAGAGTTTCTCTTTCTACTCAAAGCTTTTTATCTGCTGCTTCGTTTCAAGAAACTGCTCGTGTGCTTATTAATACTGCGATTACAGGTAAAATTGATTACTTGGAAGGTCTCAAAGAAAATGTTATTATCGGTCGTCTTATACCAGCAGGAACTGGGTTTAAAAAGTAATTTTCGCTTAATCAAGCCTAAAAAAGAGCATTTAAAACGCTCTTTTTTAGTTGATTTTTTTATGTTTTGTTGGTAAAATAAAACAAGATTATTGTTTATTAATTATTGATTATTAAAAATGTAACGAAATATAAAATTATAAAAATAAATAATAAACAATAAAAAATAATTAATAAAATTTTATTTTATGTCTGGACACTCTAAATGGCACAATATACAAGGCCGAAAAGGTAAACAAGACGCACTGCGTAGCGCCATGTTTTCTAAATACTCAAAATTAATTACGATTGCTGCTAAAAATGGTGGAGATCCAGAAAAAAACTTTTCTCTTCGGATTGCGATAGACAAAGCCAAAAGTGTTAGCATGCCCAAAGATAATATTGAAAAAGCTATCAAAAAAGGGACAGGGGAGCTCAACGACGGTGTTATTTTTGAAGAAGCGCTATATGAGGCTTTTGGACCTGGCGGGGTGGCAATTATGATAAAAGCTATTACAGATAATAAAAACCGAACTGTTTCAGAAATTAAACATTTATTAAGCAAAGGAGGAGGTTCTTTTGGTAGTAGTGGTAGTGTAGGGTGGATGTTCAATCAATTTGGAGTTATTCGTTTGAGTGATGAAGAATTGCAAAATAAAAATATTAGTAAGGATGATTTTGAAATGCAAGTTTTGGAAATGCCAGTTGAGGATGCAAAAACAGAAGATGGTGAATGGGAAATTCTTTGTAAAATAGAAAATTTACAAACAGTTGTAAATAAAATAAAAGAATTAAATCTAGAACCAAACAAAGCGGGGATTGAATGGGTGGCCAAAGAAAAAATAGAAGTTCCGGAAGGAGAAGTAGATAAATTACAAAATATTTTTGGAGAATTGGAAGAGAGAGAAGATGTGGAGGATTATTTTACGAATGCGAAATAAACCGTGTAGAATGTATTATGTAGTATGTATTATGCGGTCTTGTTACATACATGATACTTAATACATGCTACATAATATAAAAACACAAAAGATAGAATAATTTTTGAAAAAGTATAAAAATAAACAGCAAATAAAAAGTTATGAAAATTCTCGGAATAGATCCCGGCTATGGCCGGATGGGCTACGGAGTGATAGAAAAAAAACAAAGCGGTCAATGGAAAGCGCTTGTTTATGGCTGTTTAAACACGGATGCAAAAAAATCTTTTGTGGAACGTTTGATGGAAATCAAAGAAAAAGTAGATGCATTGAGTAAAAAATATAAGCCTGAAATCATGGGGATAGAAAAATTATATTTTGTAAAAAATGTCAAAACCGCAATGGATGTCGGTCAGGCTAGAGGGGCGATATTACTTGCTGGAATTGAAAATAAAATGGAAATTCATGAGTTTACTCCGCTTCAGGTAAAGCAAGCCATCACCGGTTATGGTAAAGCAGAAAAAAAACAGATGCAAAAAATGACCGCTACTATTTTGGGGTTAAAACAAAAAATCAAATCCGATGACGCGGCAGATGCCTTGGCTGTGGCACTTTGTACGGCACAGAGTATGTGGGTTAATAAGTTATAAGTTAAAAGTACAAAGTATTATTGCGAGGTCCGCCTGGG
>CAYRYH010000023.1:0-13205 GCA_964428525.1 uncultured Gammaproteobacteria bacterium
TTTTCAACTTCTTTTTTCACCGATGCTGGCGCATTTGATGCCTGCACCTTTTTTTCGATTTCGGCTGTTTTTGTAACAACCTTAACCGGAGCTGCTGGCTCTTTTGCTTCTTCAGGGTCAGCAACTTCCGAATCCAATTCGTCAACAGCCTCCTTGAGATCCTGCTGACATTTTTGAAGCTTTGCCTGACAAGCATCAAGATCAATCTTGAATGTGGTTGTTTCTTCTATAAAACTTTTGCAAGTTTCATTAAGATTAACAGCTGTTGTGTTGCCGTCGGCAAAAACGAAAAGCACAGAAAACACGATTGCGAAAAAAATTACACTTCTCATCGTACACCTCCCTGGTGCAAAAAATTTATAAACCACTCGGAACTATTTATATATAAATTCGACTTATCTTAAATTTTCAAAGAACTTTTTCTTTTTTCAGCATTATCAAATTTTTGATAACGCAGTTAAAAAGAAAAACCTCCGGAAGAGGAGTTATTTTTGTACATAGTTTGATTTGCCCTCTTCCTGGCAAGTCAAAATCCTATTTGATTGTAACGACATAGTATAGCACATTTTAATAGTTTTGTCAAGCCCCCCACCCCTATTTTGCTACAATTAGCCAAAAAAGTGTATTTATTGCTTATTGTTTATTGATTATTATTTCTACTCATACAACACATACTTTAATATAATGCTTTTGTTTCTAAGTAAGTTACAAACAAAAAACACCCTCTGGTTTTATCCCAAAGGGTGTTGAAAAGATTGTTATTTTCTATTTTCCTTTTACTATTCTCTAGTTTTTCTTATATTTTCTTTTAATTCCGATTCGCTCATACTACCTTTTAACATGTCTTTAGTATTTTCAGCAAACATATTTAATCGTTGCTTGGTCATTTCTGGTTCTCTTTCACCAACAGTCATTTTTTCAAATTCTTTATTAAATTCAGTCATTTCTTTTACCGTTGATTTCAAACCTTTGACATCAAACAAATCACTAGAATCAGTCCATTTTTTACCAAGCGCTTCACCAGTCCTATATAGATTGCCAAATTTTCCACTCATGTCTCTTCCTTCCAAGGAAACCATGTTATTATTGTATCTTATAACTTCTTGGATATTAGATTTGGAATTTACAAAATTTTGATAATCTCGCAAACCTTCCAATTGTTCAGCCACTGCTTCTAGATCTCCGGCTTTACCATTTTTAACTGCGTCTTCATAAATATCTTGCAAGGTTTCAAATTCCTCTTTTAATTCTGGTCCGCCAAATCGATAACTTTTGGAATTAAAGTTTTTTGTTATCTCGGCTATAGCGCCAGCACCTCTATTTTCAAATCTTGCCACCTGTTCAGCTTTGATATTATCAATATCACTCTTATTCTCTTCTATATCTTCTTCAATCATTTTTTCAACCGGCTTTTCGTCTTCTACATTTATAGCTTTCAAAGCTTCTGCTCTATGTTTATTTGGAGATTCAGTGTTTTTTTGTTCTTCCGGGTTTTGTTCTGTTTTAGGAGCTTCTTCGGCTTTACTTTCGTCATATGATTCCATCTTTTCTTTCAGCATTTTATCATATACCTCTCCTTTAGCAATTCTCATTTCCTCTCTGTCAGAAGCAATCTTCGCATCCTCTACTGCCTCCAAGTCTGCTTTTTCAGAGTTCAAAATGTGCTTAGCAAGATCAATTTTTTCTTCTCCGGTTAAATTTTCCATGTCCCATTTCCAATCATCAGCTTTTATACCGTCGGTTTTTGCAAGTCTGTCCAAATATTCATTCGCTTTTTGAATCTCAGCCAATTCGTTTTTGGTATATTGATATTCATCTTTAACCCCTTCAGGAATTTTAGCTTGTTCTTTTGGTAAAGTTTCTTCTTTGTAGTTTTTTGTTTCTCCGGTTTTATCAATTGTTTCTTTTGTAGAAATATCTTTTGCCTCAACCGCAGTTTTACCAGCGTTTGTATCTGTAGTTTCTGAAGTGGCACCAACATCCTCTTTATTTAGTTTTTGGAAATAATCCGTTCCTTGTCGCAAAACATTTCTTAATTGGGTCGTTTTAATACCCGGGTTTTTTGTTTGTAAATTTTCCGCTTTATCTATTTTGTCCAACATTTTTTGAGCTTTTTCATCACCAGCTTGAGATAATTTTTTTAAACCATCTTTGAGTTCTTCTAAGTTTTTAGGGATAGCTACTTTAGGATTTTCCACTAAACTGGCAGTTTCCGTTTTTGGCTCGCCCATTATTTCTTCAATTTTATTAAAAGTTTTTTCCAAATCAGCTACATCACCACTTTGATTGAATTTAGAATATCCCAATTCTATTTGTTTGGTAAAAGTTTTATAAAGAGCAGAATTACTCTCTTTTACCGCTTCCAAACGAGCTATCGCTTCTTCAACCTTGGACGCCATAACTTCTTTTTGTGATAAAACAGGTTCTGTTTTTTCCGGAACATCCCCATCTTTTATTTGCTCTTGTTCAACAGGCGCTGGTACTTTTTCTACCTTTGGTATTTCCATAGTTTTACCAGTGTTTGTATCTGTAGTTTCTGAAGTGGCACCAACATCCTCTTTATTTAGTTTTTGGAAATAATCCGTTCCTTGTCGCAAAACATTTCTTAATTGGGTCGTTTTAATACCCGGGTTTTTTGTTTGTAAATTTTCCGCTTTATCTATTTTGTCCAACATTTTTTGAGCTTTTTCATCACCAGCTTGAGATAATTTTTTTAAACCATCTTTGAGTTCTTCTAAGTTTTTA
The DNA here is from genome assembly GCA_964428525.1 of uncultured Gammaproteobacteria bacterium. Taxonomy (GTDB): domain Bacteria; phylum Patescibacteriota; class Patescibacteriia; order Magasanikbacterales; family GWA2-37-8; genus JAKLGL01. Next base: position 2,746 of record CAYRYH010000023.1, read on the forward strand.
GGGATAGCTACTTTAGGATTTTCCACTAAACTGGCAGTTTCCGTTTTTGGCTCGCCCATTATTTCTTCAATTTTATTAAAAGTTTTTTCCAAATCAGCTACATCACCACTTTGATTGAATTTAGAATATCCCAATTCTATTTGTTTGGTAAAAGTTTTATAAAGAGCAGAATTACTCTCTTTTACCGCTTCCAAACGAGCTATCGCTTCTTCAACCTTGGACGCCATAACTTCTTTTTGTGATAAAACAGGTTCTGTTTTTTCCGGAACATCCCCATCTTTTATTTGCTCTTGTTCAACAGGCGCTGGTACTTTTTCTACCTTTGGTATTTCCATCTTATATGTTTTTACACCTTCTTCTGTTAAACTTCCATCTTCATTCAAAATTATTTTTGCTTCCGGATTGTAACGCAAACCAACACCTTTACCGTTTTTCCACAAATTATTCGCTTTCAAAAATTCTTTGGCCTTGTTGTTAATAAATTTATCCAAATCATCTCCTTCTTTATAACCAAATTTTTCTGGATCGGCTCCTATCTGACGCTTGAAAACATCATTATAACCATCACCTTTTTGAATTTTATATATTTCTTCATTTTTAGGTTTTTGCTCATCAAGGGGTTCTTCTACGGTTTTTTCTTTTGTTTCAGGCACTTCTTCTTTTGTTTCAGGCACTTCTTCTTGAGAAGATGTATCTGTCGTCACACCATCTTTAGCTTCCGAGCCTGTTACAGACTCAGAGTCAACAGGTTTATCCACTATCGCTGTATCTCCGCTTCCTGGTGAAACAGTCTCTGGCGTAACTCCAGAATTTATATTTTCAGAAATAACTTTTGCTCCAACAGCAGCCCCGACAACTTTTTCTGTATTCCCAGGAGCAATATTTGTATCCGAATTTTCTGATAAATACTCAGCTTTTAAATGTTGCACCCCGACACCCACAGCAAAAGAAAATGCTGCCATACCCACAGCCCCAGCAGTTACAGCAAGAGCAGTAACTTTGCTATCTTCAATTTTCTGGCCGTTTTCTTTTTTCCATTTCTTTACTTGTTCTTTTACAAATTTATCTGTTTCTTTCCCTCTTTCTCCAACCAATTGTTCTAATCTAGACAACCTACTTTCAGCATCTTTGATAATTTCTTTATTTTTATCTTCGAGCCAGCCACGATTAGACACATGCAATAATTTTTGTTTAAATTTTGTTTTTTCTTTTGGATGTTGATTGAGATAATAAGTTAAATCCAAATTTTCTTTATCATTACCTTCGTATATTTCTTCCATCTTTTTGAAAGAATCTTTCATTTGATCCATGGTATAATTATGATTATTATCCAAAATATCTTGATATTCAGCCACCATCTTATCATATTTAATCTTTACTTCTTTTTCCATTTTTTTCTCAAACCTACCTTTGCCAAAAAGTTTATACCCCAAACTTGCTCCACCCAAACCTCCTAGAACTACTCTAGCTACAGCATTATCAGCCCAAAAAGCACCACCCACTGTAGCGCCGGTTGCCATAGCAGATAGCGTACCTTTTTTACCTTCAACTTTTCCAGACATTGCTTTGAAAAATGAAGAAACTTTACTATCCAAAAATTCTATAGTTCCGCTTGCCAGCTTATTTATTTCTTCCATTTTCAACTCATCTTTTTGTTGCATCACTTGTAAAACCTCTATCAATTTTAGTCTATCTTTTTCATTTACTTCTTTTCCTTCTTCTCTGGCACGTTTCAGAAAATCAATATATAATTTTTTAGCGTCACTTTTGAGATTTTTGGTTTCATCAGTTTCTTCTTCTCCAACAACACCTTTGAGAGATTCTTGGCGCAAAGACTCAGATAAAATCATGGATAATTCCTCGATGTTTTTATCCGGATCTTTTTTCATCAATTCTTTCATTTTATCCATTTGATATTTTTGCTCTGTTTTTCTAATTCCCTCTACTCCAGATTCTAAAGCTTTATCAAATCCTACTTTTTTCAATATTGAGTTCAACGCTTGTCTGACGGCTCCGCCGACTGCACCACCAGCTGCCGCACCACCAACTCCGCCAATTAATCCAAGCGCAGCAAAAAGACCTCCAGCAGCCCACACCCCACCTGCGACAGCGCCAACTGTCAGTGCTATCCTAGCACCCCACACACCGCCAACTTTCAAAATATTTTTCCAATTTTGTTTTAATTTACCTTCTTTGAAAGCAGAAAAAAATCCACCCTCTATCATCGCCACTCTTTTTATCTCCGTATACATACATTCTTTCATGGTCTCAATAGTTTTTTTCGCCATTTCCCCTTCCTTAAATCTCCTGATAAAAGAATCAAAATCTGGAAAACCCGCTTTTTTGAGATTATCCAAAAAACTAGTTTCTTGTTTTAAACTATCAAACATTTCCTCTAAAGCTGATTCCGCTTCGGCAAATAGCAAATCTCCTCTATCAGAAAAAACCCCTTCCAAAACAAAACCTTCTATCCTTCTCACTAAATCAGGTTTCTGTTTTAAAGCTTTCTTTAAAACAGAATGGTGTATATTTATTTCTTTGGTCTCTGGTTTTTCAACTTCTTTATTGTCTGTATTTTCACCACTTTCTTCGATTTCTTTACGGATAATTTGCAACTCTAAATCATGCAACTTTTTGAGAAGATCCAGAGATTCTCCTTCGGAATCGCCGCAACTATCAAAATCCATCTTCCATTCCTCTAATTTCTTTTTTATTTCCGAATCTTTTATTTCTTTATTTTCCAATTCTTTATATTTTTTTTCTAAATCTTTTTTTGTTTTTTTGATTTCTTTATCTATATCAAAAATATCTGTATTTTCTTTTTTAAATTTTTCTAAAACTTTTTCAGCTCGCGCAAAAACCTCTTTTTTGGCTTCGGGGTTGAGATTTTTAAAATCAAACACAACACCACCGGAAAGTTTTTCCATTTCTTCTATAGTCTTTTTTGCCAATTCAACTATTTTTGCATCATAATAACTATTTTTATTTTCTGAAATTTCTTCCAATTTTTCAAAATATTTTGTATTTTTTTCATCATCCGTAAACTTATTAATATCCAAATCTATTTGTCCTGGCTCTTTTGGTTCTTTGGTATTATGTGATAAAAAATTTGGCGGTAATGGATTGGCTAATTTGTTATCAATAATTTCCTTGATGACTTGGCTATCTGTTATATTAACTTTAACGTTCTTGCCTTTATTATTATTTTTTATCTTATTTTCTAAACCTGCTTTAGTTGTGTTAAACAAAGTTTGGTTTTTTGCTATCCAATCTTTAATTTCTTCTTCTCTTTTTTCTATATCTTTTTTTTCTTGATTAAATTTTGCAAGATCATTTTTATAATTCTCTTTTTCGGTTTTCAATTGATTTTTTTTATCTTCAAAAACCTTTTCTTTCAATTTATCGTGTAATTCTTCGGCCAATTCTCCTTTTTCTATTTTTTCCAAGTCTTTTTTAATATTTTCCACATCAGCTTTTATTTTATCAACTTCAACAGACATGTTTTTTGCTTTTATTTTTGACCAATTTTCAATTTCACTGTTTTTACCAACAAAATGATTATCAACTTTTATCAATTCCTGACTTATTTTTTGTATTTTTTCAAAAACTTCTCTGTTTTTTAATTTTAATGTTTCTTTGATTTTTTCAACTTCTTTTGACAACTCTTCTGTATTCAAAAAATTATCCAACATTTCAGCAGAAATACCTTTATACTCCGATAGAGTTTGAGAGTTTTGTTCTTTCAAATCATAAACAAATCTACCATCTTTTTGGTCGACTTTTTCTATAACATATGTCTTTCCATTTATCTCAACGGTCGTATTTTTTCTCCCTTCAAAATATTGTTGATCTCTATTTTCACCCATTTTAAGGCTATTTAAAGTTTTTATTTTTGCCGACATATTGGATAATTTTAAGAAGTTTTATTAATTATTTCGTTGATTTTTCTTAATTTTATTTCTTTTTGCATTTCATCTATTTTTTCCCTCAACATCAACTCTTTTTTTTCTTCAAAATTCAACTCCAACAAGATTTTTTGCATGACAAAATTTACAGCTTTTAGATATTTCTGTTTTTCCAACTCTTGTTCTTGCAATAGATTTTCCACTCCTTGAGAGTTCATATTATTTAACACTTTTTAAATCTTCTACAAATAACGCCAACTCTTTTTTGATAACTTCTTGAAATTCTGGAACATTTTTAACCCAAAAATCCATAAATTGTTCTGGCGTAGTTTTTTCTTGAGTCATTTTAACAAATTCTTCCGCTTTTTTTACATCAAGATAGGGTAAAAGCGAAGCACCAATCCTCTTTTCCAATTGTCCAACAAATTGTGGAACCAATTCTTTTTTCATATCTTCAGTCAAATTGGTGTAGCCATTTTCTGCCAAAGCTTTTTCCACAAAAGTTACTAAAAAATTTTCTTGCATCATATATGAAATTTTTAAAATTATTAAATTTTATAAATTATTTTCCAAACACATGGTGTTTTCTATAACGTACTGTCCATAACGCTGCCAAAAAAGCACCTATTAAAAATCCAAATAATCCGTTCATCGCGAAATTTGGTCGTGCATACCAACGAGAAGCTAGCGAATCTCCCACTACTTTTATCACCACATCTCCACCAATATATTCCCAGCCACGAGTAGTGATAGTTTGAGTTACGGCATTGCTTAGAGCCACCGCCTCAGAAGCAGAAGAGCGATAAACCGTAACTTTCATCAAAGAAGTACCATAAACTACGTTGGCCAAAACATCTTTTTGCCAATTTTTACGACGTAAGCGTTCAGTGGAAATATTTTTCCAAGAGTCTCTATCAAAAGTAAATTCACTACTCATCACTTTATTATAAAAATCCGCTGTTTTCATGATTTGTGCTAAATTTTCCCCTACTCTTTCTGCGGCTTTGGCTTGAGTGTATGGATCCACTCCGTAACGATCACGAGTGATTATCAAAATCTGACTCTCCGCACTATATTGACGAGGCAACAACAAACTAACCCCAACACTCACAGAAGCAAAAAACAAACCCCAAAAGAATATCAATTTCCAATGTTTAAAAATAAGTGTAATCATAAAATAAAAATAAAAATTAATTTTGAAATTATTTAAAAATATTTTCTTTTATTTCAGTCTCAATATCCAAAATCACACCTCGTCGCAAAACTTTCAAACGGGCTTTTTCTCCTCTTAAATTATACCACAAATTTTCATTCACAACAATTTGTCCGTTTATCTCCAAAACAACATCTCCTTTTAACAGTTTAGTATCATTTTTTAAAATGTTAGTAACCAAAAATCCGTTTATCATCTCCCCTTTTTCATCCACCAAAAATTTTTCCATACTATACCAACCCTCTACCATCAAACTTGGATAAATAATTTGTTGTTTTTCCAAAACTCCAGATAAAATCCTAGAAACGTAAATACTGGAAAAAATTTCTCCTTTTTGATTTACAAAACCTATTAACCTACCTTGCTTATTAACCGCCAAAGAACCAGGGTTTGCTCCGCTTTTTTCAAGCACAGTATATCTCACAGGCACAGCATCTAGATGGTTTTTTTCTGTATTAAAATATTCTTGATCTAGATAATTTAACTGCCACAAACTATTTTGATAAACAAAAATGGCTTCACCGGTTTTATGTTCTTCCGAAAAACCAAAAACTTTAAATTGCTCGTTTTTTAATTTTTCATCTTGTTCGTTTATATTTTTGATTTTAAAATAGAGCATCTTTGAATGTTTATCATACAAAGGATTGTTTACTTTGAATATCCTACCTTCAAAATTAACCGCGCTCCATCTAATATAGTTAGCTAATTCTCGTTCGTTTTCCAGATACATACAAAGCCAACCATCGCTCCCAACTATTGCTGCATCTCCCAATTTATCATTGTTATCAAAATAAGAAACATTACCAGTTTTTTGAGTATTATTATAAACTGAAAATATTTTTTGTACTATTTCTCTTTTTATAACATCTTCCAGATCAAAACGTTGCGAATTCCTATCAACCTGAGAAACCAACCAATAATTTCCCCCACCAAAATCCGGCCAAATCCAACCAACTGTAACAATCGCCCCAGTCAAGCCGGCTATCAAACCAAAAAAAACAGCTAAAATAATAACTGCTAACCTTTGTTGTAATTGACGTAAAGATAAACTACAAGTTTTATTTGGTAAGTGAGGAGGGTGAGTCATAAAATAGTTAAAAGTTTGTAAAGTTTATAAAGTTCGTAAAGTTTGTAAATCTAATTTGAAAAAACTTTATGGACTTTATGGACTTTATAACTTTATGGACTCGAATTTATTTCCATTTAACCAAAAATAAGAAAGCTATGAATAAAATAATATTAATAACTAAAAAAGTGTTTTGTTTGCGCCAATTGATACCATCTCTACTCAGGTTAAATCTGATCATCAACCAAAAAACATACCAAAACCAAATAATAATAAATCCATTAACCAAAAAACCCAGGGGCCATAACCATAAAACAAAAGAGAGTTCCAAAAATATCAAAAAACAAACTATAGCGCTCCACCAAAGTTTATCATCGTTTTCCACGCCGTATTCACGCCACCACCAATAAGAAATCAAACTTGTCAAAAAAGAAGCAAAAATCAAACCCAACCAAAAACGATTGAAATCAATCAATTGAAAAGAAGACCCGGCAAAAAGAGAGCTCCAAAACAGAGATAATCCGAAAGCGTCCATCAAAAAAAGCCAACGACGATACGGTTTGATAATAAAATTTATCGTTCCAGGGTCGTTTTTTACTGGCAAAAGCCAAAAACTGACCGCTGAAAATACAACAAAAACAGCTATTGTCAACAAAACAGCTGAGTTCCATTCCATGAAAATAAGTGCCAATAAAACACCTATATGGAAGAATAATAATGAAGCAAAGTGTCTTAAACGAGAAATACCTTTCGGATAATATACTAATCTAATAAAAAATATCCAAAGAATCGTCCTAAAAACAAACCAGGCTAAAAACATCTGCCAGTTAGCTAGACGAAACAGTCCCCAAAACATCGCCAAATTGGCTAAAATATCAATAAAAGCGGCTAATTTTGGATGAAATGATATGTTTTTCATTTGTTAACACTTAATACTCTATATTATAGCACAAAATGGGAAAAAAATCAAGTCATTAACAAATTAAAAGATTAAAAGATTGCAAGATTGAAAGATTTAGTAAAGAGCTTGATTTTTATTGATTTTTCTGCTAAACTTACTCCATAATTATATGCCTACACTTGCTGACAATAAAAAAGCATTTTTTGATTACAAAATCCTGGAAAAATTCGAGGCTGGTTTGGTATTGCTTGGTCACGAAGTAAAAGCTGTTAAATCTGGACAAATCAGTCTTAAAGGAGCTTTTATCACCTTTCACAACAATAGGGCATATTTAACTAATGCTACCATCAGTAAATATACACATGCTGGCAAGCTAGAAAACTACGAACCCACACGAAGTCGAGAAATTCTTTTACACAAGAAAGAACTATGCTATCTACAGGGAAAATTTGCCGAAAGAGGCTTGACAATAGTACCTCTTTCAGTGTATACTAAAAACCGCTTAGTCAAAATTGAAATAGCCATCGCTCAAGGCAAGCATACTTTTGATAAAAGAGAAAGTATAAAGAAAAAAGATGTGGAACGAGATATGAGGAGAGCGATGAAAAATAAGTAAAAATTTAAAAAATTTAAGAAATTAAAAAGATTTAAAAAATTATAATTAAATAATCTTTAAATCTTTCAATCTTTTGAATCTTTTAAATTATCGGTATCGGGGATGTTTGGTTTCGACAAAAGTTCTTTGATAAACTGGCATACCGGGGTGACTATCGACCTCGATAAAACCTAGATAGTAAATAATAAGTGCAAACTTATTTTCAAAAGCCAAAGCTATGTTCGGTAATACGATGAGTTTTGCGCCTGCCATGGCCTAATTAAATTTAGGTTTCATGCCATCGTCTTTGGTGATACGAAGTAGCCAAAAACGGTGTAACTTACTTCGTGTAGAATTTTAATAGCGCCGTATATTAAAATTCCAAAGTAATTCGGCTAAGCGATAAAAATTCCGTTTTCCTAATATTTTATCGCCGACAAATAACAGGACAACTATGTATGTAGAAGGTTTATTAAAAGCTTTTTGGACGCGAGTTCGACTCTCGCCATCTCCACGGTCGTTTTACAACGACTAGTAAAAAGTTCATAAAGTTCGTAAAGTTTTTAAGAAATAACTTTATAACTTTATAAACTTTATAACTTAGTTTATGCGCATATCACGAAAAAGAAGAAAACCTGATATAGTTGAAAAGAAATATTTTTTCAACGAAAAAATCATCGCTCCTGAAGTGCGTGTTTTGGATTCTGAAGATGGTAATTTGGGTGTTATGAAAACAGGAGAAGCTATCCGCAAAGCACAAGAATTGGAGATGGACTTGGTAGAAATAAACCCAAAAGCCAATCCCCCAGTTTGCAAGATCATGGATTTCGGGCAATTTCAATATCAACAAGAAAAAGCAGCTCGTATCAAAAAAGCTCACCAAAAAGAAATCAAAATAAAATGTGTTCGTCTTTCTATTCGCATTGGCGCTCATGATTTGGAAATCCGCAAAAGACAAGCTGTAGAATTTTTAAACAATGGTGATAAAGTAAAAATAGAAGTTATTCTCAAGGGCCGTGAAATGCAACAAGGAGCTTTGGCCTTTGAAAATATCAAAAAATTTCTAACTGATATCGAAAAACAGGTTACTATAAAATTTGATCAAGAAGTGGAACGACAAGGTAGATCAGTAACCGCAATAATTTTTAAAACTTAATAAATAATTTATTCATTTTATCAGAGCATAAAGTAATTTTGAAAAGCCCCTTTTACACCTTTTTAAAAAAACTTTTCTTAGAACTCTTTGAGAATGGAAATTTAAATAAAAATATGCCAAAATTAAAAACAGTAAAAGCAATCGCCAAAAGGTTCAAAGTAACCAAAAATGGCAAGATTATCAAACGCGTTGCTGGACAAGGTCATTTCAACGCTAGAGAAACTGGTAAAGAAAATCGTAATAAAAGACGTGATTTGGTAATGAGTGATTCTTATGCCAAACATATCACTGGAAGTATTTCCAAATAATTATTTATACTAAATTCTAGAAAAATATGACAAGAGTAAAAGGTGGCATCCTACACAACAAAAGACGACGCGGAGTATTAAAACACACCAAAGGTTTTCGATGGGGACGAAAAAGCAAGATGAAAGTTGCAAAAGTGGCAAAAATGAGAGCTGGACAATTTGCTTTTGCTTCTCGCCGTGTCAAAAAACGTCAATTTCGTCAAAATTGGAATATTTCTATCAATGCTGCAGCACGCCAAGCCGGCACTACTTACAGCAAGTTAATTGGTGAATTAAAGAAAAATAACATCATGATTAACCGAAAAATGCTAGTAGAATTAGCCAAAAATCATAAACAAATTTTCAACGAATTATTAAGTTCTATCAAACAAACAGCTTAAAACAAGTCGTTTGTTATCCACAAAAAAAGCCTTGACAAAATAGTAAAAATATGCTATTTTATCATGACTTTGAAAACATAAATCAAAAGAGGTTCCAAATGTGTTTGGTATTAAGGTTGAATTGCCCCCTCCTTCAATTCAACTCTTTATACCGAACACTTCGGGGCCTTTTTTGTTAAAAACTTTTAAAAGGAGATTAAAATGAGTGACAAAGTTTTTGAGTGGTTTATTGAACCACGCAACCCGCAGACCAACGAAGCAATTGCGGATTATCTCAATTCTACTGCTTCAAAAGTTGACCTGATGCCAGGGCTCAAGGATACCAAAGGTAAAAAGCACGACTGCTTTCGCGTTCCCTATTCAGTAATCAATGTTTTTATCAAAAGAACTCAGGGTTTTATAAAGTTCCGTATTTGGAATAGAGATAAAAACTCTGGGCCGATAAAGGCTTTTACATTGTTTGGAAAAAAACCGAGCAAAAAATCACGCAAGGTGCGTGAAGCTATAAAAAAGCTAAAAAAATAAGTTCTTTATAAGACAGCCAAAAGGCTGTCTTTTTTTATTCACATACAAAGTATTTGACAAATTTGATTTTTTTTATTATAATTCCCCTCGCTTAACTACCAAATGGGTCGGTAGTTCAACTGGTTAGAGCACCGCCCTGTCACGGCGGAAGTTGCGGGTTCGAGTCCCGTCCGACCCGCAAAAACAGTCCTCTTTGGACTGTTTTTTCGTGGGAGGAAACGACACAATGGTTTGTGTCGTGTCGGGACGAGAACAGCGGAGCGATATTTGGCGAGTTTATTGACGAGCCAAATCGCGAGCTGGTGGCCAGACAAAATTTTCGGAAGAAAATTTTAGTCGAGGCCGAGTCCTTAACCTCCCGTCCGACCCGCAAAAACAGTCCTCTTTGGACTGTTTTTTCGTGGGAGGAAA
>CAYRYH010000023.1:13305-13564 GCA_964428525.1 uncultured Gammaproteobacteria bacterium
TTTTCGGAAGAAAATTTTAGTCGAGGCCGAGTCCTTAACCTCCCGTCCGACCCGCTGAGAAATTAAAAAACAAAAAAGACACCTTGTAGGTGTCCTTTTTGTTTTTTAAATCTTATTTTAAAATTTCTATCCCCGGTCCGCCATATTCCGGCAACGCACAAAAAGAAAGATCGCGACAATCAAGCGGTTTTTTAATCGGTTTTTTATTCATACAAATCACAGTTTCTTTTGACCAATTTACACATTCTTCCATACAAGT
>CAYRYH010000024.1:0-7141 GCA_964428525.1 uncultured Gammaproteobacteria bacterium
TTAATCTTATAAACTTTCTTGTAGCTTTTTGGATTTTGAAAAAATTTGCTTTTGCGCCATTGATGAAAATGATTGAAGAGCGTCAAAAAAAATCGCAAGAAGCCATGGAAAATTTTGAAAAAGCCAGAACAGAGATTTCTTCTGCTAAACAAGAATCAGATAAAATAGTTCAAGAAGGCAAAGAAAGAATTAATTATCTGATGAGCGAAGCTCAAAAAGAAGCCAAATATACGGTAGAATCTTCCAAAGACAATGCTAAAGAGGAAACACAAAAAATAGTGGAAGAAGCCAAAAAAACTATCACTGCAGAAAAAGAAAAAATGATCGTAGAATTACGTCAAGAAACTGCGCAATTAGTAGTTTTGGCTACGGAAAAAATATTTAAAGATAAAATAAAAGATACTGATGATGTTAAATATATCTCAAAAGTGATAAAAGAAATCGGTGAATAAATTTATGTCAAAACTTTTTCCTTTGCAATACGCAAAAATACTTTATGAACTAACCTTTGATTTGGCTGAAGAAAAAATATCTCCAGCCATCGATGCTTTTATTTTGTTACTTAAAAAAAATCAAAGTATCAATAAATTGCCGTATATTATAAAGGAGTTTGAGATTTATGCGCAAAAAAAACAAGGGGTTCAAAAAGCAGTTGTGACTTCAGCAGTTGATTTATCACAAAAAACAATAGAAGAGATTAAAAAAAGTCTAGATTTAAAAGGTGAAGTGATTGTAAATATTGATAAAAAAATTATCGGAGGTGTGACGGTTAGAGTCGGGGATAATATATTTGATGCTAGTTTAAAAACACAAATTAATAAATTAAAACAACAATTAATATAAATATAGAAAGTATGTCTTATACGAATCAAATTGTTAAAACTTTAAAGAACAATATCGAGTCTTTCAAACAACAGGTCCAAGTTGAAGAAGTTGGTACTGTGATTGAAGTGGGTGATGGTATTGCTCGCATGAGTGGTTTGGCTAAATGTCAAGCTCAAGAGATGTTGGAGTTTCCGGGTGGAGTTTATGGAGTAGCTCTAAATTTGGAAGAAGAAACTGTCGGAGCTATTATATTGGGAGATTATAAACAGATCAAAGAAGGAGATTTAGTAAAACGAACTGGTCGTATTTTATCTGTGCCGGTTGGCGAACAACTTATTGGTAGAGTAGTAGATATTTTGGGTATTCCATTGGATGGAAAAGGTGATATTAAAACCAAAGATTTTTATCCTTTGGAACGTGTAGCTCCTGGAGTTATGACCCGTGAACCAGTTGCCAAACCGGTACAAACTGGGATCAAGGCTGTGGATGCTCTTATTCCGATAGGTCGCGGTCAACGTGAACTGATTATTGGTGATAGACAAACAGGTAAAACAGCTTTGGCGATTGATACTATCATCAATCAAAAAGGACAAAATATGATTTGTGTTTATGTGGCTGTTGGACAAAAAGAATCCAAAGTTGCCAGAATAGTTGCCAAACTCAAAGAAACCGGTGCTATGGATTATACTATCGTGGTAATGGCTGGTGCTTCTTCTCCAGCCCCGATGTCATATCTAGCTCCTTATTCTGGGGTAGCCATGGCTGAATATTTTGCTGATAAAGGAAAAGATGTTTTGATAGTTTATGATGATTTGACTAAACAAGCTTGGGCATATAGAGAAATATCCTTACTTCTTCGTCGTCCACCTGGTCGCGAAGCTTATCCGGGGGATGTATTTTATTTACACTCTCGTTTGCTTGAACGCGCTTGTAATCTCAACAAAGAAAACGGCGGAGGTTCTATTACAGCACTACCTATTATTGAGACTCAGGCTGGAGATGTTTCTGCTTATATTCCCACAAATGTGATTTCTATTACTGATGGACAAATATTTTTGGAAACAGATTTGTTTTATCGCGGTATTCGTCCGGCGCTCAATGTCGGTTTGTCGGTTTCTCGCGTAGGTTCAGCAGCTCAAACTAAACCGATGAAAAAAGTTGCTGGTAAATTGAAATTGGCAATGGCTCAGTTTAGAGAAATGGAAGCTTTTGCACAATTTGCTTCTGATTTAGATCCAGAAACCAAAAAACAAATTGATAGAGGTCAGAGATTGACCGAGCTTTTGAAACAACCTCAATACAATCCTTATTCTGTAGAAGATCAAGTTGTTTCTGTTTATGCTGTAAACAATGGATTTTTTGATACAGTAGAAGTGCCAAAAATAAAAGAAGCGGAAGAAAAGTTTTTGAATTTTATGAATACAGCCAAAAAATCTTTGATGGAAAAAATTTCTGAAGGTAGTTGGGATGAAGAGATAGAAACAAAACTCAAGGAATCAGGTGAAGAATTCAAAAAACAAATCTTAGCATAATATATGGCGGTTTCCACCAAACTTATCAAACAAAGACTCAAATCCATTGGTAATACCAAAAAGATTACCAAAGCTATGGAGATGATTGCAGCGGTCAAAATGCGTAAAGCAGTGGACGCTGCTTTGAGGACTAGAACTTATGCCAAACTTACTCAAGATTTATTAAATCACCTTGCTTTTTTGAATGAACCCGATTGTGCTTTGCTTGAAACTAGGCCGGTTAAAAAAATATTATTAATAGTAGTGAGTTCCAACAAGGGTCTTTGTGGTAGTTTTAATGCCAATATTTTCAAAAAAACCGCTAAATTAATAAAAGATGTAAAAAATATTTCTCGTCATCGTGTGCCCGGGGCAGAAGATATTTTGTCGGAAAAAAATGTAGAAATTGAAGTTTTGGGATTGGGGCGTAAAAGTGCTTTATTTGCCAAAAAAAATAATTTAAAACTTGTTTCTGTTTTCGATAAATTAAGTGAGGTTCCTCAGTTTGAAGAGATTTTAACTGTGACCAAAATAGCTTTAAAAGAATTTTTAGAAAAAAATTATGACAAAGTTTTGATAGCTTATACTGATTTTAAATCTAGCTTACTATCAGAACCAAAACTCAGACAATTATTACCAGTTTCGCCAAGTGATTTGGAAAAAATGTTAGGTGATTTGGGTAAAAATGATTTAGGTAGAAAAATTTTGGAAGAAGAAAATAAAAATGAAGAAGAATATGGTTTGGAAACTTATCTGTTTGAACCTAGTGTGGAAGATATTATAAATGAAGTTTTGCCAAAGCTTGTTGAAGTTCAATTATATCAAGCTGTTTTGGAATCCGCCGCTTCAGAGCATAGTGCTCGTATGGTAGCTATGAAAAATGCCAGTGAATCGGCATCGGAAATGATTTTTGATTTAAATTTAAATTATAATAAAGCCAGACAGGCCGGTATCACTCAGGAAATTGCCGAGATATCCGGAGGAGCGGCTACTTTTAAATAGTAATTAATTTTATTTTATGAAAAAAAATAATGGATCTGTAACACAGATTATCGGGGTGGTGGTAGATGTGCATTTTCCCGAAGAATTACCAGCTATTTACAATGCCTTGAAAGTCAAAACTGACAATGGTATTGAGCTTATTTTGGAAGTGCAACAGCATTTAGGGTCTTCTTCTGTACGCACTATCGCTTTGGCCACTACCGATGGTTTGCAACGTGGGGCGGAAGTAGAAGATACAGGAGCTCCTGTATCTGTACCAGTTGGAGCGGTTACTTTGGGTCGTATGTTTAATGTAGTTGGAAAAGAAATTGATGGTAAAGGCGAAGTAAAAACTGATAAACTTTATCCTATTCACCGCAAAGCTCCAACTTTCAAAGATCAATCAACAAAATTTGAAGTTCTAGAAACTGGTATCAAAGTAGTTGATTTACTTTGTCCGTTTTTGAAAGGTGGAAAAATCGGTTTATTTGGTGGAGCTGGAGTAGGTAAAACTGTAGTTATTCAAGAATTGATTCGTAATATCGCTTCTGAGCATGGTGGTTATTCTATGTTTGCCGGGGTAGGAGAGCGTACTCGTGAAGGAAATGATTTGTATAGAGAAATGGAAGCTAGCGGAGTTTTGGACAAAACAGCTCTTGTGTTTGGCCAGATGAATGAACCACCTGGTGCACGCGCTCGTGTAGCTTTGACCGCTTTGGCTATGGCGGAATATTTCCGCGATGAAGAAAATAGAGATTTACTTTTGTTTGTAGATAATATTTTCCGCTTTACTCAAGCCGGGTCTGAAGTTTCTGCGTTACTTGGTCGTATGCCTTCAGCTGTAGGTTATCAACCAACATTAGCTACTGAGATGGGTTTGTTACAAGAACGTATTACTTCTACAGACAAAGGTTCTATCACTTCCGTGCAAGCTGTTTATGTGCCAGCTGATGACTTGACTGATCCAGCTCCAGCTACCACTTTTGCTCACCTTGATTCCACAGTTGTGCTCTCTCGCTCTTTGGCAGAGCTTGCTATTTACCCAGCGGTAGATCCACTTGATTCCTCTTCTACTATTTTGGACCCAAACATTGTTGGAGAAGAACATTATAAAACCGCCCGTGAAGTGCAAACTGTTTTACAACGCTACAAAGATTTGCAAGATATTATCGCTATTTTGGGTATGGAAGAATTATCCGAAGATGATAAAATCGTAGTTTCTCGTGCTAGAAAAATCCAAAGATTTTTATCTCAACCATTTTTCGTAGCTGAACAATTTACTGGTACTGCTGGTAAATATGTGCCTATCAGTGAAACAGTTAAAGGGTTTAGAGAAATTTTAGATGGATTGCACGACGACAAGCCTGAACAAGCTTTTTATATGAAAGGCACCATTGACGAAGTCAAAGCTTAATTTAATTATGAAAGAAAATACTTTCAAACTTATTATTGCCACTCCCAACGGGATAGTTTATGATGACATGGCAGAAAAAGTAACTATTCCGACATTGGCCGGAGAAATTACAATGTTGCCTGAGCATGAAGCCATGGTATCCGTTTTGAAATCCGGAGAGATTGTTATTACCAAAGACGGATATGAAGTTAATTTGGCATTATCCGGTGGAGTTTTGGAGATGCGTCCTAGCAACGAACTATATTTGATAGCAGATAGTGCTGAGAGAGCTGAGGAAATTGATGTAGAAAAAGCAGAAGCTGCCAAAGCTCGTGCTGAAGAATTGTTACAACAAATCAAAAATGTAGAAGATGTGGAATATGCTAGAATTCAAGCTATGATTGAAAAAGAGATGAACCGCGCGGTAGTAGGGAAGAAATATAAAAATATTAAAAGCTTGTAAGCAAGTAAGCTGGTAAGTTAGTAAACTAATAAACTAGTAAGCTGGTAAGCTAGTAAGATTGTGAATTGATAAAAAATAAATTAAAAAATCGCTAATTTTAGCGGTTTTTTAGTTTCCCCTCTCTTTTTTAAGAGAGGGGCTAGGGGAGAGTCTTCCCAATATTTGTAAGTAGAGGACAAGGGGTGTTTTTTGTTTTATTTTAGCCAAAATATCAATAAATCTCTTAAATCTCTTAAATCTTTTAAATTTCTTAAATTTTAATTTGGCTAATTATAGCCAAATTAAGCTGTTGACAAAAAGGCCAAAATGTGCTATAATATACCCCGAGTAGCTACTTTTAGTAGCCGTAAATAAAACACTATGAACTTAGATGAATTAAACCCACAAGAAGATTGTGGTTGTGATAAAGCAGACTGTGATTGCGGTCCAGACTGTAAATGTGAAGAAAAAGAAGAAGTTGGTGATTGTGGATGTGATTGTGGAAAATAGAAATCAAAAAAGACCTTTTTAAAGGTCTTTTTTTAATCTCAAAAGTCATTCGCCAGCTGGCGGACAATTATCAATCTAAAATCATAAATCAAAAATCTAAAATTGGCGAATCTTGTAATCTTGTAATCTTTGTAATTTTTGTAATCTCTAACTTTTCTTGCTATACTACTTCCATATGCTAACAAATAATCTCAACCCAATACTTTTCCAATCAAGCTCGATCTCCATTCGCTGGTACGGAGTTTTTTTGGCTTTGGGGATAGCACTGGCAGTTTTGGTTTTGATAAACTTGTTCAAGAAAAAAGGGTGGAATACGGATCAAGTTTTGGATTTATGTATTTGGCTTATTGCCGGCGGACTTGTTGGTGCACGAATGGGCGAAGTTTTTTTCTATAATTTTGCTTATTATTTACAAAATCCGATAGAAATATTTTTTATCAATCACGGCGGACTTAGTAGTCACGGGATGACACTTGGATTATTGTTTACTTTCGGACTATATTGTTATTTCAAAAAAATAAATTTTCTATCTGTGGCTGATACCTTGGTAGTAGTTATTCCGCTTTTGGCTGGTTTTATTCGTTTGGGCAATTTTTTCAATTCCGAGATTTTGGGTCGGGCTACATCTATTCCTTGGGGAGTTTATTTTGTACGCGCAGAACAATTTCCACTTTTGCGTCATCCTATTGTACTTTATGAGATGCTCGTTGCTTGGTTTTTATTTACCATTCTTTATATTGTATACAAAAAGTATTCAACTATTTGGCAAGCTGGCTCCATTTTCAACTTATTTCTATTTCTTTATTTTTCTTCGCGATTTTTATTGGAATTTTTTAAAGAATATCAAACATCTTGGGAAAACATCTTGACTGCCGGGCAGTGGCTTAGCTTGCCGTTTATCATTTTTTCCGCGATTTATTATTTGGTAAATAAAAAAGGGAAACCGTCGGCTTCCCTGTAAGAAATTCAAATAAATTTAAAACAACTTCCAAATGCTCTCCTCAGGGCTGTCTTACCGTAATACCCCGGCAAGTCCGGAGGAAGTTGCGGATCCAGGTTATAGCTTTTACGATAGGCTCCGATATTTTCAATACCAAGCCTGATTATTGCCTTTTTAGCCTGGAATACATCCTCATAATATTGAGGATTTTTATTTTTGTAAATTTCAGCCAAGAGCAGATAGGCATCCCAGCCGCCCCGATCTTCAAAATCGGGATAGAAAGTTGCCGGTGTTGAAGTTAGGCGTCTGTTTTGTCTCTGGAATTTTGCGTATTCAGTGGAATTTCTAGGTACCGGACGAAGCTTTTGAATAGCTTCTTGAGCTTCTTCAAAAGTATAAAATCTTGCTTCCTCGTCCTGTCTTTTTAAGAAGGTTTTCCAACCGCCTTTTTCTTTCCACACATCCCGGTAAGTAAATTCCGGGCTGGGTGGTAGTCTGGGGTCTTCATCATAATACCCTTGATAAAGATAAAAAGCTGT
>CAYRYH010000024.1:7241-12995 GCA_964428525.1 uncultured Gammaproteobacteria bacterium
CGGTTTTTGGGGCACATTTGATAAGTGCGCCTGTAGGAACTGGTAAGACTACTATTTTATCGCAAAGAGTAGTTAACGCTTTGGAAAACGGAATAAAACCCGAAGAGATTTTGTGCTTGACTTTTACCAATAAAGCCGCAGCAGAGATGGTTGTACGAATTAAAACCAAGATTGCTCAAACGGAGGTGGTCAATGCTTTGACTGTAAAAACTTTTCATGGTTTTTGTGCCAATATTGTAAAATCTGAAGCCAAAGAGCTCGGACTGAATACTGATTTTACGATTATTGATGAGGAAGAGCAAATGCAAATTTTTGAAAATATTTTGGAAGAGTATCCTGAATTTAAAGAAACTAGAAATGATAAATTATTTAATAAAATTTCTCGTAGTCGTTTGACAGAAATGGAAAATGTTATTGGATGTAAAACCCCACAAGTTCCTTTGACCAAAACAGAAGAACAAATCAAAGATAGATATTTCAAAAAATTAACTGATTTGAATGTTTTGGATTTCAACGAGCTAGTTGTTTATACTTTGCGAATTTTATACCTAGAAGAAAATCTTAAGAAAAAATGGGTTGGACGTTATAGATTTATCCAAGTAGATGAATTTCAAGATACACATTTATCTGAATATCTGGTTGTAAAAGAGTTGGCCAAAGTTCATAAAAACATTACTTTCATCGGGGACTTGGATCAAACGATTTATTCCTGGCGAGGAAGTAATCCACTTTTTATTGCCAAGATTTTCAAATCACATTTTGCTCCAGTGATTGAACACGATTTAACTGAAAATTATCGTTTCAATCCTTATTTGCTCAGTGCAGTAAAATCATTTCTTTCTAGTTTTCAAAATTCTTACACCAAAGAATTGACAACGAGCAATGGCGGAGGAAAAGAAAAATGTATTTCCATGTTTGGAGGATTTGATTTTAAAGCAGAAATTTCCTTTGTGATAAATGAACTGAAACGTTTGCGAACCGAAGAACCTAGTGCTACCGTGGCCGTGCTTTCACGAGGACATGGTTTGATTCGTGAATCAGTAATTAATTTTGAAGAAAAAAATGAACCGTTTATTACTGTGGATAAATTTCGTTTTTTTCGTCGACAAGAAATCAAAGATTTACTGGCTTGTGTAAAAATTTTATTTAATAAATTTGACACCGAGAGTTCAGCTCGTATGACTTTGCGACCGGAAAAGATAATGACCGCCCCGGCTTTCAAAAAAATGATTTCCGAAATTGAATTTACCGGCTTGCGCGTTTGTGACTTCTTTTCTTTTGCCAATTTTGGTCGGAGCGAACCTTTTGAAAAATTAGTTCAAGCGGTAGACAAAGGTAGGGTTATCGTATTGGACACCGAAACTACCGGCACCAATCCGATGAGTGATGAGATAGTTCAAATTTTTGCTCAAGAAATAGTTGGCGGTGTGCTCGGAGACAAAAGACATTTTTATTTGAAAAATTCTATTCCTGTTGGTTTATCAGAAAGCGTCCATGGGTTAAGCGATGAATTTTTGAAAGAAAAAGGCGAAGACCCAAAAACTGTTTTGACTGAAATCATTTCTTTTATTGGCAAAGATGCCATTGTTGGGCATAATGTTTATTTTGATTTTAAAATGATTGTAGAAAATTGTCGTCGTCTGGATATCAAACAAAACATCAAAGAATTTTACGATACTTTGGATTTGAGTCGTCGATTTATCAAAAGTGAAAATTATAAATTATCTACTTTATCCAAACTATTAAATTTCAGCTCAGCCACTCATAGTGCAGATGATGATGTAGCTGCAACTATTGATTTATTTTTATATTTGGTTAAACAGTTAAAAAAATATACAAAAGAAAGAGAGAGATTTTTTAAAGAGTATGGAAATAAGTTTTTGTCGCTAGCTCTCAAAATGGAAAATTGGCGTAAAGTTATCAGAGACTTTCGCCCAGACAAAGCTGTAGAATTTATTTTTGAGGACTCTGGTTTGAAAAAATATTATGCTGAAGATGATGAAGATGGTGAAAAAGCAAAAAATATTCAAATGTTGCTGAATTTTTTGGCGCACTATGATGATAAAGAAAAAGAAGCTGAAAGTTCTTTGCAAGAAATGGTTGGTCGTTTTGCTTTGGCAAAGAATTTGGATTTCTTAGGACTGGAATCAGGAAAAACTCCGATTATCACTATTCATCAAGCCAAAGGATTGGAATTTGATTATGTATTTATCATTGGGATGAACGAATTTAAATTCCCAGCTTACAAAAGTGATTTGGAAGAAGAAAAAAGATTGTTTTATGTTGCCCTGACTCGCGCCAAAAAACATATTTATTTATCCTATAGCAACAATAATATGACATCGTTTGGTAGTCGACCGCAAACACGTAGTAGATTTATTGACAGTTTGGATGGTAAATACGTAGAATACTTATAATATTGCAAGATTTAAAGATTGAAAAATGTCATCCCCGCGAAGGCGGGGATCCAGGAAGGTTGGCCACTGGATTCCCGCTCGGAGGCGGGAATGACAAAAATCAAATTATATTATTATGTCCAGAGAGTTTGATTATAAATTTTACACCACTGCTTCTGAAGCTTGGGATGCTATGTACCAAGTTATTTTAGAATCCCAAAAATCTATTTATTGGGAGATTTATGCTATTGGTAACGATGAAGTGGGAGAAAAGTTTATAAACTTATTGATAGAAAAAGCTCGGGCTGGACTGGATGTTAAAATAATTGTGGACCATTTGGGTAGTTTTTCGCTCACCGCAAATCAACAAAATGCACTACATCAGGCTGGAGTTGACTTGATTATCCATAACGAAGTTTTTAGATTCCAATTTAATTTATATAAATGGTTCAAACGTATTTGGCAACGCAATCATCGCAAAGTTTTGATAGTGGATGAAGAAATTGCTTTTTTGGGCGGGGTAAATGTGATGAAAGAAGAAAACGAATGGGGAGATTTACATTTGCGACTGGAAGGAAAAAGTGTTCGTCCGCTTGTTCGTCAATTTGCACGCAGTTATGCCAAATCCGGCGGGGAAAAGAAAAAAGTTAGGCATTTATTTCATCCGATAAAATATAAAGAGCTACCGAGTTTGAAAAAGAAAATAAAATTTATTTTTCACGCTCCTATGTTTAATACAGAAAAATCAAAGTTGAAAAATTTTTATTATAAACTTATTCGTTCTGCCAAACAATCCATCACTTTGATGACCCCATATTATATTCCGGATAAAAAGTTTTTGAAACTTCTGACCGAAGCCAAAAAACGTGGAGTGGAAATAAATATTATTTTACCTTATCGTCCGGATCACAAATTTATCCAATTGGCTTCTCAAGCATTTTATGAATTAACTCATTTGACTGGTGCAAAACTTTTTTTTCTGCCCAAGATGCATCATGGCAAAGCCATGTCTGTGGATAATAAATTTGGTTCTATTGGCAGTAATAATTTTACGCATCGTAGTTTCCATATTAACCAAGAAGCAGACGTTGTTTTTGAAGAAAAAAATATGGTTAAAGAATTAAATGATATTTTTGAAGTACTCAAAAGTCAAGCCACTCCCTATGACAAGAAAAAATTCACTGATTTTTGGATTGTAAAAAAGATAAAACAGTGGTGGGGAAGTGCGATGAAGAAAATAATATAATAAAATTATAAATTTTTAATTATAAATTATAAATCAATTATAAATTTTTAAATATTTTAAATTAGATATTATTTTATAATTTATAATTTATAATTTGAAAAAACAATTAATTAAGTATGTCGCCTAATGGTAATAAAAAATCAGAAGTTTCAAACAGCGTTCCGCTAGCTGAAAGGATGCGTCCTCTTGATTTTGACGGTTTTTTTGGACAAACTGATATTGTGGGTCAGGGTAAGATACTGCGACGCTTGATAGAAAGTGATGATTTGACGTCTCTTATTTTTTGGGGACCGCCAGGAGTCGGTAAAACCACTTTAGCCAAAATTATTGCTACTAAAACCAAATCCCATTTTATCCAGCTTTCTGCGGTGATGAGTGGTAAAGAAGAATTACGCCAAGCAGTAGCAGTGGCCAAAGAAAAAAAAGAAAAAGAAAATTTACGCACAATTTTATTTATTGATGAAATTCATCGTTGGAACAAAGCTCAACAAGATGGTTTGTTGCCGTATGTAGAAAATGGGGATATTATTTTGATTGGTGCGACTACAGAAAATCCTTCGTTTGAAATTATTCGCGCTTTACTTTCACGTTCCCGAGTTTTTGTTTTGAAATCACTTGATGAGGAAGATTTGGTTCAGGTGATTAAAAGAGCGTTGATGGACAAAGAGCGAGGATTAGGAGATATAAAAATAAAAATTGATGATGAGGTGATTAAAAGTATCGTCTTTTTTTCCGGTGGTGATGCGCGGACAGCATTGAATATTTTGGAGTTAGCGGTGAAGATTGCACCACCCCTCGCCCCTCCTCAAAGAGGAGGGGAGAAAAAAGTTCCCCCTACTTTTCAAGGAGGGGATAAAGGGGTGGTTAACATCACCAAAGAAGTCGTTAAAGAAGCTGCTCAAAAAGTAAACGTAGTTTTTGATAAACAAGGCGAAGAATTTTATAACCTTATTTCCGCGTTGCACAAATCTATGCGTGGGAGCGATCCCGACGCTTCTCTTTATTGGATGTGCCGGATGTTGAAGGGTGGCGCTGATCCGCTTTATGTAGCTCGTCGTGTGGTTAGATTTGCTAGTGAGGATATTGGTATGGCCAATGGTGAGGCACTTATCCAAGCCAACGCCGCTTATGATGCTTGTCATCGTTTGGGGATGCCAGAATGCGGTGTTCATCTAGCTCAAGCGGTAGTATATTGTGCAAAATCCGCTAAATCCAATTTACTTTATACAGCTTATGAGTCTGCATCAAAAGACGCAGAAGCGACTTCTCATCTGGGTGTACCGCTCCATCTCCGCAACGCAGTAACTGGTTTTATGAAAGATATTGGATACGGTGATGGTTATAAATATAATCCGGATTATACCGAACCTGTTGACCAAGAATATTTGCCGGAAGAGTTGAAGAATAAGAAATATCTTAAAAAATAACACCGAAGTGTCATCCCTGCGAAGGCAGGGATCCATGAAAAATCAAGATAGCCACTGGATTCCTGCCTTCGCAGGAATGACAAGTTAATGTGTGATATTTGAATTTAAATATATTAATATTTTGATTTAAAATTAAAAATTTATAATTTATAATATTCAATATCCAATATCCAATATCAAAATCTTTCAATCTTGTAATCTTTCAATCTTTAAATTTATAAATTTTTTATGCAAAGGTGCTTACTTCATGCATGCTGTGCTCCCTGCAGCATCGCCATCATCGATGAATTGAAAGACCTCTATGATCTGACGGTTTATTTTTATAATCCAAATATTTATCCGGAACAGGAATATATAAAACGCAAAGAAGAAGTAATAAAAGTTTGTAAAGAGTGGAATGTTTCAATGATTGACGCTGACTATGAAACAGAAAAATGGAACGAATACGTGAAAGGTTTGGAAAGTGAGCCCGAAGGCGGAGCTAGATGTACATCTTGTTTTGCTTTTCGCCTGCAAAAAGCCGGGGAATATGCTAAGCAAAATAATTTTGATATTTTTGCTACCACTTTGACTAGCGGTAGAAACAAAAAAGCGGATGTTATCCATCCACTTGGGAGCAGTATCGCCAAAAAGTTTGGTTTGAAGTTTTTAGATATTGATTGGAAAACAGAAGGAAGGCAGGAGA
>CAYRYH010000025.1:0-12756 GCA_964428525.1 uncultured Gammaproteobacteria bacterium
TCCGAAGTCCAACCATATTTTAGCCCAATTCTTGGCACTAAACAATATATGATAGCACATTTTAGACATTTTGTCAAGTACATAGAGTGTTTTTTGGCTAATATTAAACAAAATAGACCTCAGTCTTCAGTCTTTAGCCTACAGTCTACACGTAGTCAGTGGTCTGACTGTCTATGTAGTCCTTAGTCCGAAGTCTGAAGTCTAAATTTGCCTTGCAAATTTCTTTTTTTTACGGTAAAATTACAAAAAATGAAATTCCGAAGCTATTCGGAAATCTTTTGTATATTTTTGCTTATTTTATGCGTGAATTAGCCAAAGCTTACGAACCAAAACAGTTTGAAGACAATATTTATAAAAAATGGGAAGATTCTGGATTTTTTAATCCTGATGTTTGTGTTAAAAATAATATTTGCCAAGAAAACGCGGAAACTTTTAGTATTGTACTTCCTCCACCAAATGTAACCGGAACTTTACACATAGGTCATGCAGCGATGCTTGCTATCCAAGATGTGCTTATCAGATATCATAGGATGAAAGGTGATAGAACTCTTTGGTTGCCGGGGACAGATCACGCTGCAGTTGCTACTGAATCAAAAGTAGAAAAAGTTTTGATAAAAGAAAAAGGATACAAAACACCAAAACAAGAATTAGGTAAAGAAAAATTTTTGGAAGAAGTTAGAGAGTTTGCTCAAAAGAGCCACGATACAATCATAAATCAAACGAAAAAAATGGGTTCATCTCTTGATTGGAGCCGAGAAGCTTTTACATTAGATGCAATTAGACATAAAGCTGTTTATTCGGT
The DNA here is from genome assembly GCA_964428525.1 of uncultured Gammaproteobacteria bacterium. Classification (GTDB taxonomy): domain Bacteria; phylum Patescibacteriota; class Patescibacteriia; order Magasanikbacterales; family GWA2-37-8; genus JAKLGL01. The sequence continues at coordinate 803 of CAYRYH010000025.1, forward strand.
TTTCAAAAAAATGTATGATGACGGACTTATTTACCGAGGTTTTCGAGTTGTAAATTGGTCGGTAAAAGGCCAGTCTACTTGCAGTGATGACGAACTTGTTTATGTTGAAAGAGCAGCAAAAATTTATACTTTTAAATATAGTGAAGATTTTCCAATTGAAATCGCCACCACTCGTCCAGAAACAAAACTTGGTGATACTGCTGTAGCTGTGAATCCCAAAGACAAAAGATACAAAAAATTTATCGGACAGACTGTGGAGGTCAAAAATTTTGCTGATTCTGGGGTCGATTTAAAAATAAAAATAATCGCCGATGAACATGTAGACATGGAATATGGAACAGGCGCGGTTGGTGTAACTCCGGCGCATAGTTCGGTTGATTTTGATATGTATATCAATCAGAAAGCTTTGGGTAATGATATTGGGATGGTTGGCATTATCGGAAATGATGGAAAAATGACTGAAAAAGCAGGTAAATATAGCGGGTTAGATATTTTGGAATGTAGAGAAAAAGTAATAGATGCACTTAAAAAAAATAAATTATTTATCAAAGAAGAAGAAGTGGTTCAAAATGTTGGCACTTCTGATCGTTTTGATGATGTGGTTGAATCTCTGCCGATGACGCAATGGTTTGTAGACGTTAATAAGAAAATAAAAATTAATACCACTAAACTGAAAAATGTAAAAGACAAAGGAGAATATTCACTGAAAGAATTAATGCAGATTGTAGTAAAAAGTGGACAGATAAAAATTATTCCTGAACAATTTGAAAAAATTTATTTTAACTGGATTGATAATTTGAGGGATTGGTGTATTTCTCGCCAAATTTGGTATGGGCACCGTATTCCAGTTTACTATTGTAAACTGGGAATGACCAATGACCAATTTCCAATTTCCAATGAAAGTGTCGCTACGCGACGATTAAATAATAAGTGTAAAAAACCGATTGTGAGTGTTGAATCTGTAAAAAAATGTCCGTATTGTGGCGGAGAAGTTGTCCAAGACTTGGACACACTGGATACCTGGTTTAGTTCAGGTCTTTGGACATTTTCTACTTTGGCAAATTCACCAGATCAAATCAGAATTGAAAATGATAAGATAATAATCGATAGTGATGATTTTAGAAATTTTCACCCAAATTCTGTGATGGAAACTGGCTATGATATTATATTTTTCTGGGTAGCTCGCATGATCCTCATGACTACTTATACACTTGGCGATATCCCTTTTGAAACCGTTTATTTACACGGTTTAGTAAGAGATGAAAAAGGTAGGAAAATGAGTAAAAGTTTAGAAAATACTATTGACCCACTTCAAATGATTGAAAAATATGGAGCTGATGCCACTAGACTTTCACTTTTGATAGGGAACACCCCTGGTAATGATATGAGATTGTCAGAAGAAAAAATTGCTGGTTTCCGAAATTTTACCAACAAACTTTGGAATATAAGTCGTTTTATGCTTTTGAATATTGACAATCCAAAGATTGATATTGGATTGCCAGAAGCAAAGACTTTGGCTGATCAATATATTTTAATGAAAGTTAATCAGATTGTCGAAGCTGTATCAGGTTTAATTAATAATTATCAATTTTCTTTAGCTGGGGATCAGCTTAGAGATTTTATCTGGAACGAGTTAGCTGATTGGTATTTAGAAATTGCCAAAGTTGAAGGTGGTAAATCAGAAATATTAAATTATATTTTAAACACGATTTTGAAATTATGGCATCCTTTCATGCCATTTGTAACAGAAGGAATCTGGTCAGAAATCTACGGAGAAGACAAAAATTTGATGGTAGAAAAATTTCCTAAAAAAGAAAATGTAAAAAATACGATAGGCGATTTTGATCCTTATGGAAATTTTACTATACTAAAAAATATAATAACAAAAATTCGTGCGATTAGATCAGAGAATAAAATTGAACCGGTTAAAAAAATAAATGTTGTCATGAGTGCTGGTGAGCACCGAGATTTATTAGAAAATAATAAAGAAATTATAAAAACTTTGGCACGTTTGGAAGAATTGGTGATAGAAAAAAAAGCTGATAAGCCAGAGAAATTCGCTATTGTTTTGGAAAGTGGAGTGGAAATTTATCTTGATTTACTTGGTGATATAGATGTAGAAAAAGAAAAAGTCAGATTGGGAAAAGAAATTGAAGAAGTAGAAAAATATTTTATTTCTTTGCAAGTAAAATTGAGTAATCAGGATTTTGTCGCTCACGCTCCGGCGGTGGTGGTGGAGAAAGAGAAAGTTAAACTTACTGAAGCACAAGATAAATTAAGTAAACTTAAGGGGCAATTGGAAAAATTGTAGAATGTATCATGTGTTAAGTATTATGCAAAATACTCGATACATGCTACATAATACAGACTACATAATACAAAAAACTTTTAATAATTACAAAGTATGAAAATTAAAACTGATGAACAAACAATCAACGAACTTTTAACTCGCGGAGTGAGCGAAGCTATTGAAAAAGAAAATTTGAAAAAAAAATTAGAATCCGGAAAAAGATTAAGGATAAAGTTTGGTATTGATCCGACTGGTTCGCAATTACACATTGGACACGCTGTCCCATTGCAAAAATTACGTCAATTTCAAAAAGCTGGTCATCAAGTTATCTTATTAATCGGAGATTACACTGCGACTATCGGTGATCCTTCTGGTCGTAATGAAACACGACCACCCTTGACTCAAGAACAGGTTAAAAAAAATATGGAAACTTATGTGCAACAAGCTTCCAAAGTTATTGATATTAATGATATAGAACTTAGACACAATAGTGAGTGGTATGGAAAACCAGATTCCGCTCGTTTGTTTATGGAACTTTCTTCTAAAATTACTGTAGCACGAGTTTTGGAACGTGATGATTTCCAAAAAAGATTGGCAGAAGGTAGTGATATTGCGATGCAGGAAATAATGTATCCTCTGTTGCAAGGATATGACAGCGTAGCTTTGCAGGCTGATGTAGAGCTTGGTGGTACAGATCAAAAATTTAATTTATTGATGGGTAGAAAATTACAAAAAAAATATGATCAAACAGAACAGGATGTTGTAACCGTGCCGATTTTAGAAGGTTTGGATGGTGAAAAAAAGATGAGTAAAACATATGGTAATTTTATCGGTTTGACCGATAAACCAGAAGAGATGTTTGGTAAAATAATGTCAATTCCGGATTCTTTAATTTTGAAATATTTTGAATTGGCGACTGATACTTCGATGGAAGAAATAGAAAAATATAAAGAAGAAATGAAAAACGGTGCCAATCCACGAGATTATAAGATGAAACTCGGACAAAGTTTGGTTAAAATGTATTATAACGAAGAAGAATCCAAAAAAGCTCAAGAATATTTTATCAATACTTTTTCTAAAAAAGAAATTCCAGCTGATATTCCCGAACTTATCCCAAGTAAAAATGATATTATTACCGCACTTATTGAAAGTAAGATTTGCAAAAGTACCTCCGAAGCTAGACAAAATATCGCTCAAGGCGGAGTAAAAATAAATGAAGAAAAAGTAAGTGATATCAAAACCGAAGTCAAAAAAGGGGATATTATCCAGAAGGGAAGTAGGTTTTTTGTGAAAATTGTTTGATGTAGTATGTAGCATGTATTATGTAGTAAGTATGTAAAATATGGAGGGGAATAAAATAAAATCGTTTACAGGTTTGAATGCTTGGAAAGAAGGTTATAAATTAGTATTATTAATTTATAAAGAAACTGGAAATTTTCCGGATAAGGAAATTTTTGGTTTAGTAAGTCAAATGAGACGTTGTGTTGTTTCTATTACCTCTAACATAGCTGAAGGTTTCAGTCGCTCAACTTCTAAGGATAAAAATAATTTTTTTAGTATGGCCTTAGGATCTTTAACTGAATTACAGAATCAATTATTAATAGTTAAAGATATTGGATATATTAATCAGGAAAAATTTAGTTTATTTGCCAATCAAACAGTAGTTGTGAGTAAATTGATAAATGGTTTGAAAAAATATAATTATAAAAATAATTAATTTGTAAAATACGTACTACACTATACATAATACATAATACATACTACATAATACACGTTTATGATAACAATTGAGCAACAAATAATAAATTTACTCAAGAAATTAGGAATTAAGGGAGAAATAAACTTCACCGTTCCACCAAAAGCTGAGATGGGTGATTTGGCATTCGCTTGTTTTGAGGTTGCTAAATTGGAAAATAAAAATCCGGTGGAATACGCAAAAGGATTGGCGGATAAATTGGCTCTTACAATAAAATCCGTCAAAATAATAGAAAAAGTAACAGCTTTCGGCCCCTATGTTAATTTTTATTTTGATACCGGGATATACGCGAAAACGGTTTTAGACGAAATAGTAAAAAAAGGGAAAAAATACGGCGTCAATAAAAACGGTAAAAATAAAAAAGTTTTGATAGAGTATCCTAGTAATAATACGCACAAAGAATTGCATATCGGGCATTTGCGCAATATTTGTTTAGGTAACGCTTTGTCAAATATTTTGGAAGCTAATGGACTCAAAGTGATAAGAGTTAACTATTTAAATGACTTTGGTGCTCATGTGGCCAAATGTTTATGGGGTTTACAAAAATTTCACAATAAAGAAAAACCTCCGCGTAATCGTCAAAAATGGTTGGGAGAAATTTATACAGAATCCAGTCTTTATCTCAAAGAGCATCCAGAAGAAGAAATAGAAGTTGCGCAATTGCAACAAAAGATGGAGGCTAAAGATAAAAGTATTTGGCCTCTTTATCTACAAACTCGTCAATGGAGCATAGATGGTTTCGCTGATATTTTTAAAGAGTTGAAAGTAGAACCAAAAAGTGTTTTTTTTGAAAAAGAAGTAAAAAGTGTAGGTCAAAAAATGGTTGATAAATTATTTGATAAAGGTATCGCCAAGATAGGAGAAAGAGGAGCTGTGATTGTAGATTTAAATAATTATGATTTAGACATCGCGCTTTTGCGAAAAAGTAATGGTACTGGCCTTTATCTGACTTCGGATTTGGGATTGGCGGTGGCAAAAAATAAAAAATATAAAGTCAACGAAAGTATTCATTTAACTGGTATAGAACAAACACTCTATTTCAAACAATTATTTAAAATTCTGGAATTAGCCGGATATAAATACAAAATGACACATATCGGGTATGGTTTGGTAAGTTTGCCAGATGGAAAAATGTCTTCTCGGGCAGGTAATGTTATTTTGTATGAAGATATTTATGAAGATATTTTTTCTCGAGTTTATCAAGAAACTATTTCTCGTCATCAAGATTGGTCCAAGAAAAAATTGGAAGAAAACTCCAAAAAGATAACATTGGGATCTATCAAGTTTGATTTTCTCAAACATGAAGCGCAAAAAAATATTGTGTTTGATCCGGAAAATGCAGTTTCTTTTGATGGCTATACCGGTCCGTATGTTATGTACACAGTCGCTCGTATTAACAGCTTGTTGAATAAAGGAAAAAAATGTTTGGTTGGAAAAATTGATTATTCTTATTTAAAAAATAACGAAGAAAAAAATTTATTAAAAGCGTTGGCCGATTTTAATAGTGAAATCGAAAAAGCATACAAAAATTACAACCCTTCAGTAATCGTGAAATACAGTTTTGATACCGCTAAGGTATTTAATGATTTTTATACAAAAGTAAGTGTGTTGAAAACGGATGATGAAAAAATTCGTTGTGCTAGACTGGCTTTGTGTTTGGCGACAAAAATAGTTTTGCAAAACGCTTTAAATATTTTGTCGATTGATACAGTGGAAGAGATGTAAAATTCTTTTAAAATAAAGAGAATTTTGGTGTTTGAGTTATTTCTTAAAATAGAGTAAAATATATATAATAATAAGTTCATAAAGTGACACAAAGTGTCATCCCCGCGAAGGCGGGGATCCAGGAAAAATTAAGACAGCCACTGGATTCCCGCCTTCGCGGGAATGACAACGGTGAAAATTAAAAATTAATTAAAAATTCACCCCTGTGAAATATCGTCCGCTGTGGCGGATGATCCTATCTACGATAGGATTTCACGGGGTAAAAAATTTAAAATTAAAAATTTTTGTATGATTTTCCAAAAATCAAAAACACAAGACGTAGAGTTTGATGAAACCTACGTCGAAGAAGTGGAGCAAGAAACCCAAGACAATATCGACACTGTTGTTGGTCCATCGGTTAATGTGGAGGGTGATTTTAGCTCAGAAGGTAATATTATTGTGAAAGGTACGGTTACTGGTAGTGTACATACTAGTAAAATTTTATCTGTAGAACCTGGGGCAAAGATTATTGCCAATGTTAGAGCTGGAAATGCTATGATTGCCGGTGAAGTTAGAGGGAATATGAAAATTAAAGATTCTTTGGAGCTAGCTTCAACAGCTAGGGTTTTGGGTGATATTGAAGTAAAAACATTATCCATTGAACCAGGGGCTGTGGTTTTTGGAAAAATAGTAATGCCAGGAATCGAAGGCGTAGAAGTAAAATCAGGGCGTCGTAGTAATAAAAAAACCGTTGAATCAGAAATTACATCAGAAGAAGAGTATTTAGGTTAATTATAAAAAAGATGTTTTTTTATGTACGTTTATCTATACGATAGTTTTTTGGAGCAAAAAAAATATAATAGTATTGTCAAATCGATAGAAAATAGATTAACCGATTATGGTATTTCCGGTAAGATTTTGCGTTTGAATAATTTTACAGATGCCAAGCCTATTATAGAAGATGAGATAAAACGTGGAGCAAAAAATATTATAATCGTGGGCAATGACAGGACGTTTGGTTTGGTGCTTAGTCGCGGAGCTGGAAGTGATTGTGTTTTTGGTTTTATTCCAATTGGTGTAGAAAATAATACCGTGGCCTCAGTTTTGGGTATTCCGATAAACGAAGAAAGCGTAGAGGTTTTGGCAAAAAGACGTAAAGAAAAATTAGATATCGGGTTGGTGAATAATCGTTTTTTTGTTTCTCAATTACATGTACTACCTTCCAAAGTCCAGGTCATTTATGACCGTAAATTTAAAGTTACAGCTAGTGATAAAATGGAAGTGGTGGTATGTAATTTCCAGCCTTTTTATTGGAAAAAAGACAAAAAAGATAAAGAAACCAGAGTAGTTCATCCTCAAGACGGAAAGCTGGAGGCATTTCTTCGCCCATTGACAAAAAGTGGTTGGTTCGGTTATAAATATGAGGACCCGAGTATATTTCCTTTTGAAGAAATGGAAATAATAGGGGAAACAGCCTTTTTGGTAGAAACAGACGGTAGGCAAACTAAAGAAATAAGCATGAAACTTAAATTGGCAAAAAATAAAGTTGAAATAATAGTGGGAAAAAATAGAATGTTTTAATGTGTAGCGTGTAGGATGTATTATGTATTAAGTATATAAAATATGGAGGTTAAAACAATCAAGTCATTCACTGAGTTAAATGCTTGGAAAGAAGGACATAAATTGGTTTTGTTAATTTATAAAGAAACTGAAAATTTTCCAGGAAAAGAAGTATTTGGTTTAATAAGTCAAATGAGGCGCTGTGCTGTTTCTATTACATCAAATATTGCCGAAGGTTTTAGCAGAATTACATTGAAAGATAAAAATAATTTTTTTAGTATGGCTTTGGGTTCGTTAACGGAATTACAAAATCAATTATTAATAGCTAAGGATATAAATTATTTAAAGAAAGATATTTTTTCTTTAGTTGCCGATCAGACTATTGTTGTTAGTAAATTAATAAATGGATTAAAAAAGTTTAATTTTAAAAAAGGAAGTGGTATCGATACATAATTCATAATACATTCTACATAATACAAATATGGACGAGTGGTGAAATTGGTATATTTACCCTGTATAGATGGGGGGCGGGTGGCGAAACTGGTAGACGCACTACCTTGAGGTGGTAGCGGTCGCAAGGCCTTAAGAGTTCGAGTCTCTTTCCGCCCACCATTTGTACAGGGCGCACTACCTTGAGGTGGTAGCGGCCGCAAGGCCTTGGAGGTTCGAGTCCTCTTCTGGACACAAAAATATTAAAAAATATTTTTAGGACGAGAACGCCGGAGCGATGTCAAGCGACGCAGAAGAGCGAGCGAGACCGCGAGGCGGTGGCCAGCCCCGAAGGGGTCCCTTTGGGAACAAAATTTTCGGAAGAAAATTTTAGTCGAGGCCGAGTCCTCTTCTGGACACAAAAATATTAAAAATATGAAATATATCATTGGAATATTATTTGTTACTGCTGGACTGTTTTTTGTTGCCAAAACAGAATGGTTGATGGAAAATTTTGGACGCATTGCTTGGGCGGAAGAAAAATTGGATGTAGAAGGAGGAAGTAGGTTGGCGTATAAATTAATTGGTTTAGTATTTATATTTTTGGGTTTTTTATTAATTACGAATATGTGGGAAAGTTTTTTAATGGCCACTTTAGGTAAAATATTTATAAGATAAAATATATGTCAAACAATGAGGGGTCCTTGATAAATCCGAGGATTATATATAAAAAAATTAATTTAGAAGAGGGGATGAAGGTTGGAGAATTTGGCTGTGGTCGTACCGGTTCGTTTACATTTAGCGCTTCCAGAGAAGTTGGAGAAAGAGGGACTGTTTATGCGATGGATATTTTGAAAGATGTTTTGGAAAACATCAAAAATCGTAGTCAGTTTGAAGGTTATCATAACGTATTAACTATTTGGACAGATGTTGAAAAGAAAGGCGCTGCTGGAATACCTGAAAAAAGTTTAGACGTGGGTTTTTTTGTAAATATTTTTTTTCAATTAAAAAATAAAGAAGGAGCTTTGGCTGAAGCAGAAAGATTGATAAAAAATAATGGGAGTTTAGTGGTTGTGGATTGGTCAAAAAAAGTTAATGATAGTTTGGGCCCAGACATTGATAAGATGGTGGATCCAGAGTTGTTGATTAAAATGGCAAAAGAAAATAATTTTATTTTACAAGAAAATTTTCCAGTCGGTGATTATCATTTTTGTTTAATTTTTAAAAAAGAAGAGAGGGGTTAAATTCTAAGTTATGAGTATATTTAATTTGTTTAAGATAGAGTATTGGTTTTCTCAACCGTATATTTTATATGGAGGAGCCAAATGGTTTTGGTTGGTTTTTATTTTAGCCTTGATTATTGCAAGTTTTGTTTTTAAATATTTGCAAAATCATACTTTGGATAAGATAAAAGCGGAAATTTATCGACGTTTTGGTGGGGTATTATTAGTGCTTTCATCTTTTTTGCTTATTTGGTTTTTCTTTCGTCAACAAAGGATACCATTTTTGGCTTGGCGTTTTTGGTGGTTGCCAGTACTGTTTTTTGTAGCATCTTTTGCTTTGAATACATTGCGTTATATGGTAAAAAGAATTCCCGAAATCCGCAAGTTTGAAGAAGATAAAAAAATCAGAGAAAAATATCTACCAAAAAAATAAAATATAGTTTTGTTTCAAAGTTATTTTTGGTTAGAAAAATACTATTTATGGAGGGGAGACACAATAAAAATATAGGGGATTGGGGTGAAGAAAAAGCTGTGGAGTTTTTACGTAGACACGGGTTTGAAATAATGGATAGAAAATTCAGTACAACTTTTGGAGAAATTGATATCGTCGCTTGCAAAAGTGGCGATATTTATTTTGTAGAAGTAAAAACTAGGTTTGATTTTGATTTAGCCAATAATTCTGCTATTACTTATGGTAAATTACAAAAGCTTTCAAAAAGTATGCGTATTTATGCTTATAAAAAGAAATTAGAAGACGTAGCCCTTATTCCTGCAGCTTTAGTAGTGTATATAAATAAAAATACAAAAATAGTTAAGTTTATGTTTAATGTTATTTATTAGTTTGTTGACAAAAAGTATATTTTTATTATAAAATAGGGTCAAGTTTTTAATAAAAGACAGTTGTTGTTTATTGATATTAAATAAGTTTCTAAAATATAAATAATAAATAATAATTAATAAATTTTCATTTTATGAAAAAAGAACGTACATTTGTCATTGTTAAACCAGATGGAGTTCAAAGGTCTTTGATCGGAGATATTATCAAGAGGATTGAACGCACTGGTTTGAAATTGGTAGCCTTAAAAATGGCGATACCAACAGAAGATCAATGCTGGACTCATTATAATAAAGATGATGTTTGGTTTGAAAGTAAAGGTTCTAAAATTTTAGAAAATCGTAAAAATGCCGGCATGGTTGTGGATAAACCAGCTATTGAATATGGCAAAGATATTATCAAAGCTTTGGTGAAATTTATGACTTGTGGTCCGGTAGTGATGATGATTTGGGAGGGTAACGAGTCTGTTGGAGTAGTAAAAAAACTGGTAGGTTCTACCGAGCCTGCAACTTCTGATGTCGGTACTATTCGCGGTGATTTGACACTAGATTCATATGATTTAGCCGGGACAGATGAACGGGCTGTGCGTAATCTAGTCCATTGCACTGACAACCCTGATGAATCTCAAAGAGAAATAGATATTTGGTTCAAACCAGAAGAGATTATCAATTACCGACTCTTGGCTGAAGAGATACTTTACGATGTGAATTTAGATGGAATTCTCGAATAAAAAAAAGCACTCCTTCGGGAGTGCTTTTTTGTAGTATGTATTATGTAGTATGTATTATACAAATAATACATTAATTTTTATATACAATCTATAATACATGATACAAGCTACATACTACAAAAATCAAATAGAAAGAATATTGGCTTGAATCAAGATTTGTTTTGTAAGGATAATAAAGTATGTTATAATAAAGTAGTTCTCCCACAGGGGTAAAACTGTTCTACAAAAGCATGTTCTAAGGTTTATCAATATTTGTTTGGCTTGCGGGCTTAACGTGAGATTTACCACTTATACATTAGGGACATGTTTATACCTCTTGGGATAACATATTAAAAAACGTTTACTAGAAGTAAACGTTTTTTTAATTATCTAAGCTTTTTTGATTGTGCGACGACATGTTGTACAAGCTTTCATAGAAGTTCCCATTAGTTTTACAGACTGTAGGTTTGGTTTTTGTTTACGAGGAACTTTATTTTTAGCATGACTAACGTGATTGGCACGAACCGCGGACTTACCGCATAAGGCACAAGATCTGCTCATATTTTATTGCTAAATTGATTAAAATACTTTATAATTAAGTAAAAATATTATAACCGATAAATTAATTTTTGTCAATATTACTTTATGCAATTAATGACCATCGTTTTTTATTTTCTAGTTATAGTGCCTTCGGCTATTATCCATGAATATGCCCATGGATTTGCTGCGGACAAGCTCGGTGACCCTACAGCTAGGTATGCTGGCCGTTTGACGCTTAACCCCAAGGCTCATATTGATATGTGGGGCACTGTTTTAATGCCTATAATACTGTCTATTTTGACCGCTGGGCGTTTTCTTTTTGCTTATGCCAAGCCAGTGCCGTATAATCCCTATAATTTGAAAAATCAACGCTGGGGTTCGGCTTTGGTGGCTGTTGCTGGACCAATGTCAAATTTTTTATTGGCTTTTAGTTTTGCTTTACTTATCCGAGCTTTACCTTATAGCGATTTGACTCAATTTTTATACATTATAGTTTACGCCAATATTTTATTGTTAGTTTTCAATTTAGTACCGATACCTCCGCTTGATGGTTCCAAAATTTTGTATGCGATATTACCTCCGGGAAATGAAAAAGTTATTCATTTTTTAGAAAAAAATAGTTTTATAATTTTATTGGTTTTTGTTTTTTTCTTGTTTGATTTGATTTTTCCAATAATCAATTTTCTAGTTAATTTTTTAGTTGGTTTTTAGAAAACACTAATCTTAACGCAAATCAACACGAATAAATCTTTTGAATCTTTTAAACCTATTAAATCTTTTTAATTTTATAAGGTATGAAAACACTTCTTAGTTGGGTTTTAAATTCAGGTGCTTTGATAGGTTTAACCTATTTTTTACCCGGTATTAGCGTTTCTAGTTTTACCCGAGCACTTTTGGTAGTTTTGGTT
>CAYRYH010000026.1:0-11655 GCA_964428525.1 uncultured Gammaproteobacteria bacterium
ACAAAAGGATAACCTTTGATCATCAAACCGTAAATTATCAATATCAAAGCACCCAAAAAATTGACGACATCATAAATCAAATCCGTATTCTTCCATTTTTTGGTTTGGTTCATGATAAAAGCCAATAGCACCAACCCCGCACCAATTATACCGATAATTGTTGTCATACAAATTTTTTTATTAAAAATTTCAAATCCCCCAATGTCCAAATCCCAATTTCCAATCAATGCCCAATGCCTAAATGTCCAAATATAATTAGGATTTAGGGCTTGGAATTTGACTGGTCATTGGTCATTGGGGTTTGGTCATTAATTACTTTATAGTTCCTCCACCCAAACAAACACCTTTGTTATAAAAAACCGCAAACTGTCCTGGTGTGACTGCTTTTTGAGGATTATCAAATTTAATTATTAAACTATTCGCAACTTTCGACTTTATAGACTTTATGGACTTTACGGACTCAACACCACACTTTTGTAAAGTTTGTCGATGACGTAATCTTACTTCACATTTTAAAGGTAATTTTGGCTTTTGTCCACTTATCCAATTGATATCAGATACTTCAATTTCTTTTTTCATCAAGTCCATATCATTTTCGTGGCCAACAAACAAAATATTTTTCTTCACATCTTTTTTTACCACAAAATAAGGTTTATTATTCAAACCCAATCTTTGTCCGATAGTATAAAAAGAGATACCTTCGTGCTCGCCTATTACTTCTTTACTATTATTTAAAATTATTTTTCCTTTTTTAGTTTTTATTTTTTTCTGCAAAAATTCTTTCATTGGCACCTCTCCAATAAAACAAATACCCATGCTCTCTTCTTTTTTGGCTGTAGGTAAACCGAATTTATCTGCCAATTTGCGGACTTGGTCTTTGTTATATCCACCTATGGGAAACATCGTGTGTTTTAATTGGCTTTGGTTTAATTGATGCAAAAAATATGTCTGGTCTTTATTGTCGTCAACGGCAGCCAATAATTTGATACTGGATCCCTGCCTTCGCAGGGATGACAAACCAGAAAGTTGGGCGTAATGTCCGGTAGCCAGTTTATCAAAACCCAAACTTTTCGCTTTTTTCAACCAAAACCCAAACTTTACAAATTTATTACACAAAACATCTGGATTCGGGGTTCTGCCTTTTTTGTATTCAGCATACATATAATCCAAAACAGACTTTTTGTATTCTTTTACAAAATTCAAACGCAACAATGGAATACCTAATTTTGCAGCTACACGTAATGCATCTTGATAATCCCCCCTCCAACAGGGCTTCGCTAAAGCTACGCCCTGCAAGCAGGTCTTCTTTTCATTTTGATCATCGTAATTCACCATAAAAGCTCCAGTCACATCATAACCGGCTTGTACTAAAAGAGCAGCGGCAACGGACGAATCCACACCACCGGAGAGACAAATTAGTACTTTGGGTTTAATATTATTTGACATACTCAATTTATAATATCAAAAATATTCAAATTTTTCAATGCTCTTTAAATTAGAAGATTACAAGATTTAAAGATTGCAATATTAGGGTGAACTTCAACCTTTTTCTGTCATCCCTGCGAAAGCAGGAATCCAGTGGTTATTTTGATTTTTCCTGGATCCCTGCCTTCGCAGGGATGACAAATCACCAATATTCAATATCTAATATCCAATATCTAAAATTAAAAAACTCGCCTTATCGGCGAGTTTTTTAATTTTATGCTCTTTGTTTTTTCAAACAGTCCATGCAGTAGATAGGTCTTCCACCGTCTCTTGGCATGAAAGGCAATTTTGTGATTTTAACACCACAACCTGCACAATCCACGTTTACGTCATATAATTGACGTTGAGGGGCGCGTGATCCATATCCTCGGTTATCGTCACGACGGCTATTGCGAAATTCGCGATTGCAATCGGCACAATAAACTTTTCTATCAGGATCAGTAGGCTGAAAAGGCAATTGACTAATGTGGGCTCCGCATTTACCGCAAGTCATGTCCACTTCGTACATTTGTCTGTCTTGTTGGAAAGTCATATTTTATTTTGCTTTTTCCCAAAATGTTCTTTGGGTGTTTAAATTAAACGACCTGTTTTGGGAACGAAGCTTTTATGACTTTAACGTTAGCCCAAACTTATTTTGACGAAATTATAGCACATTTTAGCCTTTTTGTCAAGTCCAGTGTTAAACAATGGTAAAGTCCCTAATCATCAAAAGTTACAATATCATTTGGCCTAAGTGGTTTCGGGCCGGTGTGCTTTTCCAGCATTTTTTCATTTTTTTGTAAATTCTGTTTATTTTCAATTTTTCTTGGCGGTTCGTTTTTGTGAGAACGTTTCAAATCATTAAAACTAATACTTTGTGGTACGAATTCAGAAACTTCTTTTTCTATAGGCTCAGGAGGTATTTTAGCTGCTAATTTTTCTGGTGGTTTAATTTCAGCCCGACTTTGTAAAGAAGATAATGAAAAAGTGTTTGTTTTTTGTTCTATTATTTTCGGCTCTACTTTTATAATCGGTTTTGGTGGTAAATTTTCTTTGTGCGGAATTTTTACTGTTGGCGGAGGAACAAAAACCGGATTGGGGCGCACTGATGAAAAATCAATATTTTTATTTTCTTTTTTATCAAATTTATTAAAATTCGTTTTTGACTTTTTATCTCCATAAAAATCATTTTTCTTAAATTCTTTTTTTCCGCCAAAATTATCCGATTTTTTTACCAATGGAGCAGCTTTGTTAAATTCTATTTCATCATCATCCAATTCTTCATTTTCACCATCTGTTCCCATTCCGCTCCAACGCATAATTTTATCTTCTATTTGGTCTCGAGGTGTTGCATAGCGCTCTCTGGAAACTCTAACTACTTTTTCTAAACTACTTGTTGGTTTTCCAATTGGTGGTAAAGTTATAGCACTAAACGGACGAGAGGCCACTCCGTCTATCATCAATTTCAAATAAACATTATATTTTGGTAAATTTATCAAATCCTCTTCTGTAAAAACCGGTGCAAATTCTTTGCCCAAAATTTCCGCATCTGTAGAACCAACACGATAAGTTAAAATACTACCAACGTTACCAATAACCGCAGCGCGAACGTGTTCGTCAAGTTGATCCATATATTGATGGGCCATCGTCAAATCCAAACGATATTTACGAGCTTCGGATAATATGTTAGAAAAACTTTCTGTAGCAAAATTTTGAAATTCATCGACATATAAAAAGAAATCTTTACGGTCAGCCTCTTTCATATCTACACGCTCCATAGCAGAAAGTTGAATTTTGGTAATGAGCATACCGCCAAGCAACCTGGAGTTATCCTCCCCTATTCTACCTTTGGACAAATTCATGATAAAAATTTTTTTATTATCCATGATGTCTCGAATATCAATTTTACTTTTTACCTGTGCCACAATATTACGAATAACTGAGGCGGACAAAAATTGACCAATTTTATTTTGGATAGGCGCTACAGCTTCTTGTTTATAACGATCATTATAACCCGCAAATTCACCTTGCCAAAAAGCTTTGACTACAGGGTCTTTGAGGTTAGCCACAATACGATTACGATATTCATCATCAGCCAACATGCGGTTAATGCCAAGCAATGTGGTTCCTGGGTATTCCAATAATGCCAAAATAGTATTGTTAAGAATATATTCCATGCGAGAGCTCCACATATCTACCCAGATTTTTTTGAAAACCCCCATCAAACCACTAGCTACAAGATGTTTATGTTCAGCGCGTACAGTTTCAAAAATATTGAAACCAACCGGAAAATCAATGTCTGCTGGATTGAAATAAACCACATCATTGATACGACGCGGCGGAATATAATTGATGATTTTTTCCGCAAAATCACCGTGGGGATCTACCACTCCAACTCCATGTCCAGCATAAATATCATTTAAAACCATGTTTTCCAATACAGTGGTTTTACCCATACCAGTCTTTCCTATCACATACATATGTCGGCGACGGTCGTCAGTTTTAATACCAAACTTACGCATTTGATTGCGGAAATTGGTCATGGCAAAATAGTTAACATCCGGAGGGGCATAAAACTCCGGCTCTTTTTCCAATTCTTCATTGTCCCAGTAATTGTCGCTCATTTTAAAAATTTTTAGATAAAGATATTATACCACAAAACACGCAGAAAGAAAAAGTATTTATTCCTCTTTGGTTATTTTATAAAGATGATCGCGTACCAATGCCCAGGTTGCCAAAGTTTGTCCATCCCAAATTTTTCCATCACTTATCATCTGCTCTAGCTCATCAACTCTACGATAAACCACTTCCAACCTCCCAGTTTCTTCCTTTTGTGGAACTGAAACTTGCTTGAGATCCATCCCCAAATAAATATGTGACTCGTCTTTGACAAAACCTTTACAACTTTCAAAATTACCCACTTTAATCAAATCCTTTGCTTCATAACCAGTTTCTTCCAACAACTCTCTTTTTCCACCTTCAGACGGAGCTTCACCAACCAATAATTGCCCGCAAGGAAATTCAACACTTTCTCTATCTTGTAAATAACGGAACTGTCGTACCAAAACCAACCTTCCGTCATTGAGCACTGGCACAATCATAGTATTATTTTTTGTTTCCGCATAAAAATAATCCCCTTGTGTTCCATCTTCTTTTTTAAACTTATCATGCTTGTATATCCACCATGGATTTTGATGAACAATCTCTTCGTTAATTTTTTTTACTTTACGCATAAATTAAAATAACTTTATCAATTCCTCCGGTTTTATATCCCCAGGATTTTTAATTATAGAATGCACTGATCCTCCATCATCTCCATCGTATCTCGGCAAGATGTGCCAATGCATGTGTGGTACTGCTTGGCCCGCAACAGGTTTATTATTTATCGCAATATTTAATCCCTCTGGTTTAAGCACTTCTTCCACTCTTTTAGCAACTTTATAAACCGCACTTAACAAAACATTCCATTCTTCTAAGCTAATATTTTCCATACTTTCAAAATGTTTTTTTGGAATGACAACCGTATGACCTTTGGCGTGAGGAAAAATATCTAAAAAAGCCAAGGTATAATCGTCTTCATAAATTTTGAAACTAGGAATCTCACCCGAGATTATTTTACAAAAAATACAATCTGACATATTGTTAATAATTTTTAAATTTTAATATTTTTTCATTTTAATACTTTCGCCATTTTTTTCTAAAATAAAACAATTTTTCGCGCCGGTGATTTGTTTGGCTTCCGTAATAATCTGATTTTTATCTTTCTCTTCTTGCCAATCTTTTAAAATAGTTTCCAATTCTATTTGGGAAAAATCTCCTTTTATAGGAAAACCCCCGCCAATTATTTTTTTGGCTGAAATTCCTTCCAGCGCTACGAGATTATAGGGATTGGCAATAACACAATAGTTTGTTTCATCTTTGAGTTGTATAGCAATGTCCGTATAATCCAAATATTCTTGAAAAGAAATTGCCTTACTAACCGGTCCTAGCGAATAAATCGCGGAACCAAAAATCGCTAAAATAATAATTGTAAACACAATAATACTTCGGTGAGAAAAATATTGTTGTAGATAAGAAATTCCATAAACAAAAAATATTATCAAGCCCGTAGCCAAAACAACATCCAAACGACGAGTTAAAATATTTTCACCATTTAATAAATATCGACTTGTAAAATAACCAATAAACAGGCTATAAAACAAAACTAGGAACCATCGCTTATCTGATTCTTTTTTAAAAAAGTAATATGACCCATAAACTGATAAACCAATAAACAATAATCCAACTATCAACATCCATCCTGTCCAAGCGGTCAAAACATTACCAACAAAAGCATAATCTGGAGTTTGGTTGATAAGGATATTGCCAGTTGAGATGATATGTGGTCGCGGACCAAAAATAAAATAAGCGCCGGTCAAATTACCGATAAATTGTTTAATAGCAGAAAACAAATCACTTTTTAGGGATAACTGCGAATATCCAGAAACAATTTCTATAATCGGTAAAAATAAAGTTGATAATGCAAAAATAAAAAACCAGACAATATTATTTAGCGCGTTATTTTTTATCAAAAAAGTATTTAACAATTTCAGTCCGAGAGCTAAAAAGTAAATCACAGCGTAAAGCAAATACCCCGATAAAAGCAAGAAACCGACAAATAATAACACCCATAATTGATTTTTATTTTTTTGTAAATCCGCTTTTAAAAGCAAGATTAAACTAAAAAGCCAGAAAACAAAGTGCAAGCTCGAGGGCAGGCTAAATGAACCACTGATAAGTAACGCACTTGGGACAAAAGACGCCCAAACCAAAAACAAAGACATTTTTTTGGATAAATTCAAAATTTTTCCTAAAGCATAAAATAAAACCGGCACAAAAAAAGACCAAATAATAGGTCCGCCAAATTTACCCAAATTCAACAAATCTACACCTGTAAACAAATTTAAAATTACATTTAATCCCCAAAAACCACTGTAAGAATATAGTCCAAAATTCATTTTTTCTATCCAACTGGGATTTTCCGCAAAATTTTGCACAACCACTCCCCCGCCTTGTAAAATCTGAGTTTGGGTTCCCAAATGTCGCCAATAATCCGCGCCATAAACCAACTCGTGAGAAAAAGCTAAATTAAAATGACACAGAAGGGAAAAAACAAAAAATAAAATCAATAAAGTTTTAGTATGGTTATTGGTAAAAATAAGCAATCCCAAAACTAAATATATCAATAAATATAAGTATGGATAATACTTCGGTAGTACAGCCCAAGGTGTCAAAATCTCACTACCAGTTTGATATTGAAACAAAATATAAAAAGCACCTGCCATCAAAATCAAAATCGCTGTCAAAAAAGAAGTAGAGCTGGGTATAACAATTTCTTGAACTGAAAATAAACTTTCAGTCTCATTACCTCTTTTTTTTCGCCAAAAAGATACATTTAGAAGTATTGTCAGCAAAATAGAGGTTAGTGGCAAAATCAAAACTCCTAGATAAAAAATAGGTAAATTAAACAAAATCAAAAACCCGCTGACCGTAACCAACAACCAAAAAACCGTTAACACCCCAAAAAAACGACCCAGAAAAGAGTTTTTGGGAAAATCAAATAAATGTACTAATAATAAATATCCGTCTTTTGAATAAAAATAAATAAAAAACAACAAAAAAATCAGCCCAACAAAAAAACTTGGCTGATATTGCATAATAAGCCCTGAAACTAGAGCAAAAATGATTGTAATTAAAGAAGTTTTGACCAAACCTTTCATAGCGCTTAAATTATAGCAAAGTTGACAAAAAAAGCAAAGATGAGTAATATTTTATAAAACAATACAACGGAGGGGTTATCATGAAGTTCATTGAAAACTTTTTTAAAAATTTTTACACACAATACAATTCCGTAATGGAAAAAGTTATTGGAAAAATTTTTCCAGTTTGGATAACACCAAACAGCATTACCATTTTTCGTGCTTTTATGTTTTTGCCGGTGATAATTTTACTACTTCTTGGCTATCACCGGACATCATTCATTGTTTTCGTTATTTCCGGATATTTGGATTCAATAGACGGATTATTGGCTCGTCATAGAAAGCAGGAAACCGATTTTGGCGCAGCCCTTGACGCTCTAATGGATAAAATATTTTTTATCTGCTTATTAACACCTATTGTTTTCTTGATGAATTATGAAGAAACAGATGTTTTGGTGGTAGTCCTTATTTTTAGTAGTCTGGTGCTCATTGTACCAGTAGAAATTTGGCTTGCTATTGTTCGCTGGCAAGATTATCTACAAATGTCTACTGACAAAACTAAAAAACGACTTATCAAAGCTGGTCCAGCGGGAAAAATAAAATTTTCATTGGAAACATGTGGCATAGGTGCTTTTATACTAGCCTACCCAAATGCCAACATTTATTTCTCTTTATTAGGTGTTTTTTTTATTATTTTAAGTGCTCCGTTTGCTTACCGGTCGCTTATTACTAAATTAAACGCCCGCTCCTCAACCACTCTCTGAAAAAAGGGTGGTTTTTTTAATCACAATTCATCAACAGTTTATCCGCTTTTAGGGGTTGCGGATTATTTACTTTTTAGATAAGATAAGATAACTTAAAAAGCATATGAATAATCCTGGCAATTTTGATACAGTAGAAAAAATACCACCCCATAGTTTGGAGGCGGAGATGTCACTTTTGGGCTCTTTACTTATTGATAAAGATGCCATGATGAAAGTAGCCGATATTATAGAACCGTCGGATTTTTATAAAAACTCGCATGGTAAAATTTTTGAATGCATGCGAGAGCTTTATACCAAAAATGAATCTATTGATTTATTGACTGTGGATAATAGATTACAAGAAAAAAATCAATTGGAAGAAGTAGGAGGAAAACCTTATTTAGCCACACTTTGTAATGTCGTACCAACAGCCGCTAATGTGGCCCACTACGGACAAATAGTACATCGCAAAGCCATCCGTCGACGTTTAATAAGCTCTTCTTCGGATATCGCTCGTTTGGGCTATGAAGAACGCGATGATTTGGAACAGGTTTTGGACGAAGCTCAAAGAAGTTTGTTTGGAGTTTCTGGTAATCATTTTCGTCAAAACTTCAGTCACATTCGCGGAGTGCTTGATACAGCCTTTGATCGCATCGATGAACTTCATAAAAATAAAGGGCAATTAAGAGGGCGCTCTACTGGTTTTAAAAGCCTGGATAATATTTTGGCTGGTTTACAAAAATCAGATCTTATAATCATCGCCGCTCGTCCATCAGTTGGTAAAACATCTTTTGCCATGGATATTGTTCGTCATGTTGGTGCTAAACTCAAAGTACCAGTAGGTATGTTTTCTCTGGAAATGAGCAAGGAACAGCTGGTGGATCGTATGCTTTGCGCTGAAGCTAATATTGATTTATGGCGACTAAGAAGCGGAAAGCTATCTGATAAACCAGAAGATGATGATTTTCCTCGTATTGGCCATGCTATCGGCACACTTTCTGAAGCTCCAATTTTTATTGACGATTCTCCAAATAATAATATTTTACAATTACGCACCAAGGCACGCCGTCTACAAGCTGAACACAATTTGGGCTTGGTAGTGGTGGATTATTTACAACTTATGGAATCCAGAGGGAGTTCCGAAAGTCGTGTACAAGAAATTTCTGAGATTACGCGCGGACTCAAAAGCATCGCTCGCGAACTCAATATCCCTGTTATTGCCCTTTCTCAACTTTCTCGTGTAGTGGAACAAAGCAAACCAGCTATTCCAAAACTTTCTCACTTGCGTGAATCAGGCTCTATCGAACAAGATGCTGATATCGTGATGTTTATTTATCGTAAATCAGCTGATAGAAACTATCGCCCGGAAGAAATACCACCAAATGAAAGAGCTATGGCAGAAATCCATATCGCTAAACACAGAAACGGTCCTACTGGACAAGTAAACCTATATTTTAATGCCAATTGTACTTCTTTTCGTGATATGGAAACTCACGTTACCAGTGAAAACAAAACAGAAAATACCAGAAACGAAAAACCTGAATTAAAACCAAAATCAGCTTTCCAAAATAAACCCATTTCTGCCGAAGCACCAACACCACAATTTTAACCAATTTTAAAATTTATAATTTATAATTTTATCGTATGTCCATGTTTACCAAATTAAAACAGTTCAAAGATCTTCGTGATCAAGGAAAAAAACTTCAAGAAACCCTAAGTGGCGAAAGCGCTACAGCCAATAATTTTGGTTCTACCGTCAGCATTACCATGAACGGTAATATGCAAATTACAGAAATCAAAATCGCTCCAGAAATGCTTTCTTTGGATAAAAAGGAAAAATTGGAAAGCGCTATAAAAGATGTTCATGCCGATGTACTCAAAAAAGTTCAAAAAATAATGGCTAGTAAAATGCAAGAAAGCGGTTTTAGTCTTCCAGGCATGGAAAATTAATTTTAATTTATGTATTCCACTTCAATAAACAATCTTATTGAAGCTCTCAAAAAATTACCTTCAGTTGGACAACGTACAGCTGAGCGTTATGTTTTTTATTTACTTAAATCCGGTAAAAAAGAAGTTAATCAACTGAGAGAAGCTTTGGAAAATCTTTTACAAAACACGAAAAGTTGTGAAATTTGTTGGAATTTTGATGATACTTCTCCTTGTAAAATTTGCTCTAACCAAAAAAGACAAAAAGGGGTGGTTTGTGTGGTAAATGACATTCAGGATTTATCAGCTTTAGAAAACACGGGTGAATATAATGGTGTCTATCATATTTTACGAGGCAATATCTCGCCTGATGACAACGAGGAAGAAATTAAAAAATTAAAAATTGAAGAATTAAAGAAGAGGATAGCTGAAGACAAAACAATAATAGAAATTATCTTGGCTCTCTCCCCTGATTTACGTGGCGAAACTACAATGATGTATCTCAAAAAAGAATTGACTAGAATTAAGCCAGAGTTGAAAATTACTCGTCTGGCACGAGGACTACCATTGGGATCAGATTTACAATATGTGGATGAAATAACGCTGATAAGTGCGTTGAAAAACAGGACGTGATTGGGCTTCGGTCTTCAGACTACGGACTACGAAAAAATCGTCCCGACTTTATGTCGGGACGATTTTTAATTTCTTTGATGCTTTACTGCTTACAAGCTTACTTGCTATACCTCAATCACCGTCTGTTCACCAATAATCACCCGACGGCATTCGTCCGTCCTTTTCTTTATTATTTCCGCTTTTTCTCCAACAATACTTTCGGTAAATTTAAGCGGACAATCGATAGTACAATTTTTTAAAATAATAGAATTGTTTATTTCCGCGTTTTTTATTACACACCCCGATCCAATAGTTGCATAAGGTCCAACTACACAGTTTTCTAAAATACAATTTTCACCTATGGTAGTTGGACCAATTAGTTTTACATCATTCCTAACAATTACCCCGGCACCAATATGAACTTTTTCCGTAAGTGTCGCACCCTCTTCCACTTTTCCTTGAATATTAAAGTCTTTTGGTTTTAATTCATCAAGTAGTAGTTTGTTAGCCAAAATAAGATCGTGAGCTTGACCAGTATCTTTCCACCAACCGGTTATTTCTTTATAACCAACTTTAAAATTATTTTTTAAGAAATGAGAATGAATACTACTTATTTCGTATTCACCACGAGCGCTTCTTTCAATATTATCAAAAGCTTTAAAAAATACTTCCGGACCATAAATATAAATTCCAGTAACCGCAAAATTATTTGGTGGGTTTTCCGGTTTTTCCCAAACATCTATCAATTTTTTATTTTCATCAAAAACTGGTACCCCAAAAGCTTTGACATTGGGAACTTCTGACAACGCCAACATACAATCATATTTATTTTCCACAAATTCTGCTACCATTGGCTTAATATCTCCAAGCACCACATTGTCAGACAAAAAGAATATAAAAGGGTCGTTACCGATAAATTTCTGAGCTTGTTTGACCACATGAGCCACACCTTGTGGACCGCCTTCTTGTTCAAAATAAGTAATTTTTATTCCCCAATGACCACCATCACCAATATATTTAGGAAGCTCGGTGTCACCAGGATTGAGATTGATAAATATCTCTTCAACCCCTGCGTCAACCACTTTTTGAATAGCGTGAAAAATCATCGGTTTATTAGCCAAAGGGATAAGATGTTTATTGATGGTGGACGTTACCGGACGCAATCTAGTCGC
>CAYRYH010000027.1:0-11546 GCA_964428525.1 uncultured Gammaproteobacteria bacterium
CTTTTTTAGCGACTATTTGTTGTCTTTTGGCTTATATCGCCGGTTATTTTTCAGGGGCAGAAAATTGGTGGTGGACGGGTTTTTCCGTGCTCATAGTTTATGGTTTGATTTATCGTTTAATGGAATAAAATATGATTCCGGTAATTGATACTCCATTTGGTTTTTCCATTAGTTTGGTTTTTTGGCAAACTTTTATGGAAATGAACCTGGGTGAACAATTGAGGTTAGCCTTTGTTTTTTTGTGGTGGCTACCGGTAACTCCTTTATTTTATAAAGCTTTGAGTGAATTTTTGAGTTTAAAACAAAAAAGATTTGACGGTATTTGCACTTGGTCAATATTGGCAGTAGATGTTCCAGCCGCTATCATCCAATCACCTCGAGCTGTGGAACAAATTTTTACACATTTGAGCGGTATTTATACTAAAATTGGTTTGTATGATAAATATTGGTTGGGTAAAAAACAGAAAAATTTTAGTTTAGAAATAATAAGTTTGGAGGGGTATATCCAATTTTTGATTAGAACCCCGAGCGAGTTCCGTGATTTGGTAGAAGCAGCTATCTATGCGCAATACCCTGAAGCTGAAATCACAGAGGTAGAAGATTATGTCAATAGTTTGCCGGATGTTTTTCCAAATGATCGTTACGAAGCTGAGGGAATTGATTTTAGTATGTATGAAGATGATTCGTATCCTATCCGCACTTATACTGATTTTGAACACAGTTTGTATAAAGACGCTCCGTTTATTGACCCGATGGCTTCTATTTTGGAAAACTTTACACGTATCGGTGCGGGAGAAAATTTTTGGATGCAATTGATCGTAGAACCGGCGGACAATAGCTGGAAAAAAAAGGGGATAGAACTTATCAAGTCTTTGATATCCGGCAAAAAAGCTCCACCAAAACCAAATGCCGCGCAAGCGGTAGCGGATTTTGCCGAAGGAACTTTGCGATTGATAAAACAGGCTTGGGAACATAATTTCAGTTCTCCTGAAAAAAAGAAAGAAGAAAACAAGGCCGGGGAGATGGCTCCGGGGGTAAAAGAAGCTATTTCAGATATTGAACATAAAATATCTAAGCTTGGTTTTAAATCCAGATTAAGAGCTGTCTATTCAGCTAGAAAAGATATATTTAATCCCAAAAAATGTGTTAATGGTTTTATAGGTTCCATCAATCAGTTTTATGTGGCCAATGAAAACGGCTTTAAACCCAATTTTATAAAAGGACTTGATGCGGTCAGTGCTTATAAAAAAAGAAAGATGAAATCAAAGGACGATCCTTATATATTAAACATTGAAGAGCTTGCGACTTTGTGGCATTTCCCGATGCCTACTGTCAAAGCTCCTCTTATTCAAAAAACCGGAGGTAAACGCAGTGAACCTCCAACAAATTTACCAATAGAAATCATGGAAGGTGGTTTGAAATTCAAAGAAGAGGACGAAGTTTTTATAGAACCTCCTGAAAAAGAAGAATTACCCTACGGTTAAAAAATTTGATTTTATAAAGCCAACTATGATAAAATCAGTTGGCTTTTAAATTATGTATGAAAAAATGGTTTGAACAAAAAAAGCCGTTGGTAATTTTGGCCCCGATGGCTGATTATACCGATGGTCCGTTTGGTAAAATTTGCCGTGAATATTCAGGCAAAGATTTTGTGATTTTCAAAGAGATGGTTAGTAGTGAAGCTGTGGTTCGGGGAAACGAGAAAACTCTCAAAATGTGTAAGTTTGATAAATCAGAAAAACCCTTGATTATCCAGATTTTTGGGGATAAACCAGAAATAATGGCTCAGGCTGCCAAGATTATTGAAGATAAATTTCAACCTGACGGGATAGATTTGAATATGGGTTGCCCAGTGCCTAAAATTGCTCAAAAAAGCGGTGCTGGAGCGGCTTTGATGAAGAATCCGACTCTTGCTGTGGAAATCATAAAAAGTGTCAAAAAAGCGGTTAAAATACCGGTTTCAGTCAAGACTAGGCTTGGTTGGACCGACAATAAAGATATTTTAAAATTTGCTAAAATCGTAGAACAAGCCGGGGCTGAGTTGCTGACTATTCATGGACGAACAAAATCACAGGGTTATATGGGGGTAGCGGATTGGGATGTTATCGCGGAAGTAAAAAAAATTGTTAAAATACCAGTTATTGCTAATGGTGATATTATTGATTTTACGAGTGCAAAAAAATGTTTGAAAATTACTGGGGCTGATGGGGTGATGATTGGACGTGGAGCGCTTGGAAAACCTTGGATATTCAGAGAGATTAAAAGATTGCAAAATTTAAAGATTGTAAGAAATAAAGATTGTAAGAAATGTCATCCCCGCGAAAGCAGGGATTCAGTGGTCAACGTTTCTGGATTCCCGCTCGGAGGCGGGAATGACAAAATTGATAAAGTTATCAAAATAATTCTAAAACATGCGAGATTACATGAAAAATATTATAAACAGGGAAATTTGGTAACATTTCGCAAACATTTAGCATTTTATTTCAAAGGAGTACCAAATATCAAAGAGTTTCGGGCAAGCTTGATGCAAATAAAAGATTATAAAGAACTAGAAAATATCTTGAAAAAAATAAAATAAAAATCTCCGTTTTACGGAGATTTTTATTTTATGATTCTTTTTTTAATTTTTTCCAAGTTTCGTTACAGTTTTCTTCAAATCTTTCTCGTTGTTCTTCGTTGATAAATTTATGTTTTAGGAAAAAATCAGCTATTTTTTTGGCATCATCCAAGTGACTGCTATCAGCCGAACTGTCGGAAAAACTCCAATGGTTTTGGATAAATTTTTCTTCAATATCCCATCCTTGAAGAGAATTAGTTATTTCTTCTAAAACTTTTTCTTTTTCTGTCGCATCTTTTATTTCGTCAAACTTTGAAAAAAGACCATTTAGATAGTCATTACCACCACGTTTTATTTCCAGAGCTATCTTTTCCGCTAAAGATTGTTCTTTAATGGGTTCAGGGGAATCATTCTTTTCTTCTGAAAAAATAGGGGTTTTTTCTTTTGGACCTGGATAAGGCATTCCTTCAATTTCCATATAAATAAGTTAGATTTAATTATATTATTAATTTATCAAATTATTATTTAAAATGCAAGTAAAATTTGATTTTTAAAAAGAAGCATAAAATCCTAAAAGCAGACTACAAAACAAGGCGATAATCGCACCAGTGTATTGTGTTTTGGAAAGTTTTTCTTTATTAATCACTACTCCCAAAAATATTGCTATCATTGGATAACATAATGAAATAGCCGAAAGTAAAGAAAAGTTGATTTTGGTGGAAGCAATAGAAAAACTAATCCAAGCGATGCAGTTGGCAATACACATCAAAAGTATTGGAATCCAGTTTTTTTGTAAATTATGAAAAGCGCGTTTTACATCCCGTTTCATTATCAGGAAAGCCAATGAAAAAATAGTAAAAACAAACCAGGGGAACCAGATGGCTAAATATGGTGTGGTAAGACGAGCATTGGTAGCGGTAAAATAATTGATAAGAGAAATTACCAAAACCGCACCCATGGCCAAGAAAACTCCTTTTTCAACCCAGTGTTGAGAAGAAAAAATTTGTTTTATTTTACTCTTTTGTTTTTGTAAAGAAGCGAGGACAATCCCGCCTAAAATAGATCCAACTATTAAAAATTGTTCAAAAGTTAAAACTTCTTTGAAAAATAACATCCCCCAAAAAATAGTCAAAGGCAGTTCAGCAACCATAACTGTCTCTACTACTGATAGTTTACCGTGTTTAAAAGCGGAAAAAAGTAGTAGCGCAGAAAGGATGTGTAGTAAAGCTAAGAAAAAGAGGAAATATAAGTTATTGATATTAAAAATTATCCAAAGATCATCTTTGACAAAAGGGAAGAGAACTACAGTGCCAAAAATCCCGACCCAAGTCAGGGTGGCGATACGTCCGATTTTGCGGACGAAATATTGCATAGAAAAATCGCTCACGCCCCAAAGGACCATGGCGACAAAAGCGTAGGAAATATAGGTATTCATATGGGGATATTATAACATAAAAAGGAAGAATGTAAATGAAAAAACCGAGACTTAGTCTCGGTTAAAATTACAAACACAATCCACTTACTACTCCGGTAAAGATATCTTTTTGTATAATTTTATCTTTACCAAAGAGGTTTTCCAATTCTTTACGCACCATTGGTATTAAAGATGTCCCGCCAGTGGTGAATATATAATCAATGTCTTTATGGCACAAACCTGATAAACGAATCGTTTTATTAAGTGTAGCTGTTAACTTACCTACATCTTCTTGGATGATTGATTCAAATTCACTTTTAGTGATTTTTTCCTGTATTTTTATCCCTATTGGTTCAAACGACATTTCAGTTTCTTTTTGAAAAGTTAATTCGCATTTTGCTTTTTCAATTATTTGAAATACAAGATAACCAAGATTTTCTTCAATTAATTGTATAAGATTACTAATAAATTCTGGGTTATCAGCGCGATATTTAATTTCTTTAAGTAAACAGAGGTCATCGTTTTTTTTCAAAAAACTTATTAAATGCCACTTTTCAAGTTGAGACATAAAATACGGAGGCATTGACATGGTTTTGCCAGTTACGGTTTTGTAGATAATTTCTTTTCCAAAATACTTAGCTATTTTCTGTCGCATTATAAGAGAGTTGAATTTTTCACCTCCAATATCAATACCGCCTAAACCTAAGATTTTTGAGTTGCTCCAAAGATCATTCCTGTCTTTAATTTGCACAATGACAAAATCCGAAGTTCCTCCACCATAATCA
Source organism: uncultured Gammaproteobacteria bacterium (assembly GCA_964428525.1). Taxonomy (GTDB): domain Bacteria; phylum Patescibacteriota; class Patescibacteriia; order Magasanikbacterales; family GWA2-37-8; genus JAKLGL01. The sequence goes on from CAYRYH010000027.1 coordinate 4,757, forward strand.
GCGACCAAAACAATTTTTTCTTTTTTATAGTCAGTTTGAATTTGTTTGATGAAATAATTTGCGGCAGCCACTGGTTCATACTGAAAATCTATTTCTGTAAAACCAGCTTTTTTAGCTGCAGATAAAAGACGATTTTCTGCAAGTTGATCATTCTCTTTTTTTTCTGAAAAAATAATAGGTCTTCCTAAAGTAACTTTTTCAATTCTCTCACCAATGATTTTTTCCAATCTTTTCTTAATCTCTTTAAGCAAAATTGCTACAAGATCGTCCGCTTCATACTTTTGATTACCGAAATAAGTTTGAGTAAAAACATTGCTAGGTAAGATAGTTTTTATACTTTGTAAAAATCTCCCAATACAATCATTTTCAACATAATTTTTTACAGCCTCTTGTCCCACAGAAAATTTTTTTTGATCGTAATCAAAGTAAATAACAGATTTTAATGTTTTGGAAAGAACTCCTTTAATCACATCTAAATCCACCACTATAACTTTTCCTGTAGAATCAAGAAAAGAAGCCGCTGAATTGGATGTGCCAAAATCAAGACCGATTTTTTTAATAACCATGATATTCTCCTTTTGTTTAATTTTTAAAGAACCGTAATATGTAATAATAACATTATTTTAAATAAAAGTCAATACGTCTTTTGATTAAAATAATATATTATAAATTTTGTAATAAATTAACTTTTTTTGTTGAAGAATAAGCCTCTAAAATCATTTTTAAAGAAATTGGGGATGTATTCTTATCGGTTAAGTTTTTAATATCTACAAATAAAGCTCCGTTTGAATCTTGTCCGTCAGGACAAGATTTTAATTCACTAATAGCAATATCCACTAAATAATATATGCCTAAATGATGAAAATCTTTTAATTCACCATTTTCTTTTTTATATTTACAACAATACTCATTAATATTCAGCAATTTTAATTCTTTTATTACGGAATTTGTTTCTTCTATAAATTCTCTTTTCAATGCGGATTCCACATCCTCATTAAATTGCACACCCCCTCCCGGTAAATCATATTGACCTGTATAAGGACCGCGGGCTTTTTTAATAACTAAAATCTGATCATTTTTTAAGAAAATTCCATAAACACCTATATATATTTTTTTATTATCATTACTCATATTTTTTAAAATAATTTATAAATTTTAATTTTGATCTGTTTGATAAATATTTAATTTTTTTATAAGTACGCATACTTATTTTGTTATAAACAAAATCGTCAATGTTTGTTAGTTCCAAAACTATTTTTTTTAATTCCGTGATATTTTTAAATAAAAAACCGCTCTTTTTATTTATTATTAATTCTTTATGGCTATCAATATCAGATAAAATTGGTATCGTTCCGCAATGCATTGCTTCTATAATCGAAAAAGGTAGTCCCTCAATTATGCTATTTGAAATAATAAATTTAGATGAATAAAGATAGCTAAAAATTTTATTTTTAGTTAGATTTCCTTTGTAATTTGCTTCGGGAAATTTTTTTTTAAATAAGGTAATAAAGGACCATCTCCTATTACCACAAACTTTTTAAGAAGTTTTATTTTTTTTGCCATTTTTAATATTTTTTCTAAACCTTTGTCTTTAGAAACACGTCCGAGAAATAAAAAATCGTATTGTTTGATCAGGTTATTTTTCTTTGGATCTTTATTAATAAAATTATGTATTGTATGTATTTTATTTTTATTTATATTAAATTTTATATTTAATAAATTAGCTTCATTGTTACAGTAAGCGATATAACCTGTAGAGAAATTTGATAATTTTTTTTCAAAATAAAACTCAATCGGTCTTTGCCATATTGGGCGTCGTATAATATCAATGCATTGTGGAATATGATATAAAATTTTTATTTTATTTTCTCTATAAAGCATTCTTGTTAATTTTCCAGCATAACTAGTATAGCTTAATAATACATAATTTGTAAAATTTGATAATAATTTTCCCAATTCTCTTTTGTCTTTTTTAATCTCACTATATTTTCTGTTTAATGGTGTGTAAAGAACATTTCCGATTTTTTTTAATAAATTTATATTATGAGAAAGTTTTTCACCATAGCGATCCCGTGCAATTAAAGGAACTATAAAATACAACTCAAAACCCATTTTTTTAAAAATTTTAGAATGTTCAAGAATTGCTGTTAAAATTCCAGAATAAGGGCATTCGGTTATGACTATTATTTTATTTTTTTTCTTCATATATGGCTTTAATAAAACACAAATCGTTCAATATTTCTTTTTCATAACCTTTTGGTTTTCTATTTATCAAAGACATAGATCTTTCAAGAGGAATTATAGGAAGAAATGTATAGATATGTTCAGTTATTTCATCGTTAGAAACATTTCGATTGCTCGTATAAATATTTAAAATTTGCTTTGTTATTTCCTGACGATTTAAATTATGAGTTGTGCCGTCGTAAATTATTTTTGCTAAATCTTGGGCAGGGTCACTGATATTAGAAAACTCCCAATCAATCAAAATTGGTTTTTCTGAATCTTTTTGAAATAATAAATGTCTTGCACGCATATCTCTATGTACTATGCTAAAAAAATTAACACGAAGTTTATCTATTTGATTAAGAATCCAAACCACAATATCCTCAGGTAATTCAAATTCGGTATTTTTTAAAGAATCTATTCTTTTTTCAGTATATTTTTTTAAAAAACTATTATACTCTGTTTTTGAAACAGAATTTCTCAATTTTGGATTTTCAGATTTAATAAGGGAATGTAGTTCTGCGGCGGAAGTGGCTAAAAAATCAATAATTTCTTTATTTGGTTTTATGGCAGAGTTTTGTTCTATAAAATCCATTTTTATAAATCCTTTTTCAACAGAATGATCGTGGACTCGCGGAACTCCAAAACTGTGACATGTCTGAATCATTTTAGATAAAAGCCAATTTAATTCATTTTTAATTTCGTAACTGTTAGGCTCATATTTTTTTAAAAAAAAAGAAATTCCATTTTCTTCTATTTTGTGAGTTTCGTGCCACTGGTTTAAAAATTTATTTTCTGAATGCATATTAATAATGATAGGATTAATTTATTTTGGAGGAATATTAATTAAATTTGTAATATTCTTTATAAATTATTAAAATAAGTTTATGGTTTTAATTTTTAAATTCTAATTCAAGCCAAAGTAGCACTACGTCCGATTTTGCGGACGAAATATTGCATGGAAAAATCGCTCACTCCCCAGAGGATCATGGCGATAAAAGCGTAGGAAATATAGGTATTCATATGGGGATATTATAGCAATATTTGATTAAAATTACCGTATTAATACATTTCTTTAATTTTAGCTAAAATAAACACTTCAACCGATAGGTTGAAGTGTTTAAAAATTTTGTTCCGAGGCTTGGACTCGGCCGCGACTAAAATTTTCTTCCGAAAATTTTGTCTAGCTACCGCCTCGCGGTTTTGTTCGTCATAAAACTCGCAAAACATCGCTCCGGCGTTCTCGTTCAAACGCGACACAAATTATTGTGTCGCTTCCTCTTTACTTCGTTCCGAGGCTTGGACTCGAACCAAGATAAGCAGATTCAGAGTCTGCTGTCCTGCCATTAGACCACCTCGGATTAGTATACCAATTCTTCAGTTGATAATTTGTCTAAAAATTCAGTTGAAACTCGTCGAACTTGGGAGAATTGCCAACCCATTTGTTTGAAAACCGCGCTGTTGGGAAAGGGTTTTTTTATCCCTTCCTCAATGAGATAAATAGCCGGAGAGCCGACAACTTTAGCAGTAAAATATTGTCTGGTAAATATTACTGTGCCTGGTTTTTCGGTTTTATCAGTTTTGTGATTGTAATCACGCAGACTGGACATCAAAATATCATATTTATAGCGAAAGTCAATACCGCTCTTGTGCGAGCCATTATCATGGACGATAAATTCATCCGTATTGTCATCAAAACCTTTTATTACTAACATGTGGTAAGCGGAACCTCCGCGACGAAAAATAAGATCAGGGTTTTTCAAATCAAAACCATAATGCAGAGAAATTACCGGGCGATGAGCACGTAGTTCATCTTTGATTTGTTCTAAAGTAGGGTTACGAACAATTTGTGTTTTGAAAGAAAGATTATTTTTTAAAACCATTTCAACAGTTCTCGTGGCGTTACTATTGGCATTGCTTTTGTAAATTTTATTTTGCCAAGCAAAAAGTTTGTTCATCAAAGTAGCGGCTTCTTTTGGAGAAACTTTATTTTTACCAATATAAAAATTATCTACTGTAGCAATACTGGCCTCTTCACAAGCGTTTAACCATGGCCCGGACCAGATTTTTTCCGGCGCTTCACTGATAAACGGTGCATTTAAATCAACAATTTCTTTTTGCTCGTCAATTGCCAACACAGAGCAGGGGAGTAGAAGAAGTAAAAATAAAAGATATTTTTTCATAGTTTTATTTGGTGTGCGTCTTTTAGTGTCATCCCCGCGAAGGCGGGGATCCAGGAAAAATTGACACAAAGTGTCATACCGAACTTGTTTCGGCATCTCCCCATTGAGTCGCAAAAGGGAGATCCTGAAATAAATTCAGGATGACGAACCACTGGATTCCCGCCTTCGCGGGAATGACAAAATAACTTTATTATATTCAGAATGACGGGTCGTGACTTTACGGACCTTATGAACTTTACGGACTTTATAAACTTCTTATACCACTTGTCCTCCAAAATCAGCTGCCAAATTATCTAATTCCATATTAACTGGTTTTTCATCAACTGTGCAAACAATTTCTAGAGTTTCTCCCAAAATTTCTTTGAAAACATCCTGGATGATTTCTTTGTTTTTTACATCTTTTATTTTCTTTTGGTGAAAATCGTAAGGTAAAGAAATATTTAAAATATTATTATTTATACTCAGAAGGGTTGCCATTTTTAATACAAATAATAAAGATGGGCTTTTTTCGTTTATTTTATTTAAGATATCAGTCCAAAGCTCGTTTATTTTTTCAAAAGTAATATTTTCTTTTGATTTTTTTTCAGTAGTTTCAATTTTAACTTCTTGTTTAATTTCTTGCTTAGTTTCTGTGATTTCTTTTTCTTCTTCTTTTTTCTCTTCTTGCACTTTTTCTTTCACTTCAATTTTTTTAGAAATATTTTTTTCAACTTCTTTTTTTTCAGGTTTATGTTCAATTTCTTCAGAATCATTTTTGATAGCCTCTACAGCAAAGAGTTCCAAAGGGAGTTGTGGTATCGGACTATTTTTAGCAAAAGCCATTCTTTTTAATGTTAAATCAGCAAAGTTCAATATTTCTTTTTCCGTAACGGTTTGAGAGATTTTTTCCATTTTTTTGATAGTCTCATCATTAAATTCGTAGATGGTTGAATTTTTGATTTTACTTTTTAAAATTATGAGCAATCGCCAAAAAGAAAGTAAATCTTCGTGAAATTGTGAAAGAGAGTTTCCGTTTAAAATCAATTGATCTATTTGCTCCAAAGCTGTTCCGAGTTTTTTGTTTATGATACTTTCGGCAAAATCTATTACTGCTTCCATGGATGAGGTGGGTAAAATAGTGTCAGCGTCTTTTTGAGTTATTTTATTTTTATCCAAAGAAAAAATTTGTCCCAATAAACTTTCCGCATCACGTAAACAGCCGTCACTTTTGGCTGCGATGCGCTGTAGTACAGTTTCGTCAATTTTTACCCCTTCCTCATCAGCTATTTTTTGTAGACGCGCTGTCAAAGAATCAAAATTTATTTTTTTGAAATTAAATCGCTGACATCGAGAGATGATAGTAGCCGGGATTTTCTGTGGTTCAGTGGTAGCAAGAATGAAAATTGCGTGAGCAGGGGGTTCTTCTAGAGTTTTGAGCAATGCGTTAAAAGCCGAAGTCGATAACATGTGGACCTCATCAATGATAAAAACTTTATATTTTGATCGGGTTGGTTTAAATTGGGCGTTTTCAATAATATTTTCTCGGACATTATCTACTCCTGTATGAGAAGCGGCATCTACTTCTATCACATCTATATTGTGAGAGGTGGAAATTTCCGTACAAGAAGAACAAGTGCCACAAGGTTCATAATCTCCATCTTTGCGGTTTTGGCAATTGATAGCTTTGGCTAATAGGCGAGCCAAGGTAGTTTTGCCGACCCCTCGCGGTCCAGAAAACAAATAAGCATGAGCTATTTTATTGCTACTAATTTCATTTTGCAAAGTTATGACCAAGTGTTTTTGTTCCACTAGGTCAGAAAATTTTTGAGGTCTGTATTTTCGGTATAAAGTTGACATAATAAAAAAACAAGATATTTCCTCCCTTGTTAAATTTAATTAAAAAGATTATAAACTCGGTTCTATCGGTAAATTGTTGGGCATGATAGATCCTAGAGCGGAGCGTTCCAAAATTTCCGCTTCTACAATTTCACGAGGACGTCCATATTTCAAACGAGATAATTCTTTGATAGCCGCTGCTAGCTCTTTGTTACCCGGAGTTGGTCCGTAGGTGTTCATATTAAACGGTTTAGCTGCAGTATTGTCAATAAGCATTTTGATATATACAGTGTATTGCTCAACATTTAGTAAATCATAAGCGGAAAAAACCGGAGCAAACTCTTTTTGTAAAATTTCCGCATCCTCAACACCTATTCTAAAAGAAATGATAGTACCAGCATTACCAAGCACAGCATCACGAACTGTGGTTTTGCCTTTATTGTCCTCTAATTGTTTGAGATATTGATGAGCCATGATTAGAGATAAACGATATTTTCTGGCTTCAGATAAAATAGTGGCGATAGAGTCGGTGATAAAATTTTGGAACTCATCCATATACAAAAAGAAAT
>CAYRYH010000028.1:0-11220 GCA_964428525.1 uncultured Gammaproteobacteria bacterium
TCTGCCAAATGTTGCAATTCTATATTTTCACTTCCCGCTAGATCTGCAATAGTGCGGGATAATTTCAGTAAGCGATTATATGAACGTGCGGAAAGTTTCATTTGTTCTACGGCGGTTTTGAGAAGTTCTAGTGAGCTGTCATCTAGTCGGCAAAATTCTTTTATTTCTTGATTACGCATTTCAGCATTGGTTTTTACCGGAGAATTTTTAAATCTCTCAGTTTGTTTTTGGCGAGCTTCTTCTACGCGCGTGCGGATAGCCGTGGAGCTTTCGCCCAATTTTTCAGAACTAAGTTTTTCAAAATTTAATCTCGGAACTTCTATATGCAAATCAATGCGGTCAAGCAGAGGTCCGCTAATTTTCTTTTTATAATTTATGATTTGTGTTGGAGTGCAAGTGCAATCATGGTCCGGGTCGCCGAGATATCCGCATGGGCATGGATTTTGTGAAGCCACGAGGATAAAACGAGCAGGAAAAGATAATGTACCCGCAGCGCGAGAAACTGTGACTGTGCCGTCTTCTAATGGTTGACGTAAACTCTCCAAAACCGCTCGTGGAAATTCAGGAAATTCATCCAAGAACAAAACCCCACGATGAGAAAGTGATATTTCTCCTGGTCTTGGATAGCGACCACCGCCAACCAGTGCTACATTGGAAACCGTATGGTGTGGACTGCGAAAAGGTCGTTCACGAACCATATTTTTTTGGAGCATGCCGGCGACAGAATAAATTTTTGTAACTTCCAGCGCCTCTTCATTTGTCAGGGACGGTAAAACCGAAGATAGTGATTTAGCCAACAGTGTTTTTCCAGATCCCGGTGGTCCGCTCATCAAGACGTTGTGTCCACCAGCGGCCGCTATTTCTAGTGCACGTTTGGCAAACTCCTGTCCTTTGATGAGTGCCATATCCATTTCATATTGAGGGATAACATAATCATCTTTGAACTGTCTATTTTTAATCGGTTCTATTAACATCTCTCCTTTGAGATGAGAAATAATCTGGGTGAGATTGTTAACTGGATAAATTTCTAAATCTGATACCATAGCCGCTTCCGGCGCATCGTCCTCGGGTACAAACATTTTTTTGAAACCTTTTTCTTTGGCGTGTAAAGCAAGAGACAAAATCCCGGCTGTGTGGCGAAGAGTGCCATCAAGAGCTAGTTCGCCGATGAGAAAACTATCGGATAAATCTATGTTCCAACCGTTGCTGATAATTACCAGCCCCACAGCCATAGGTAAATCATAAAGCGGACCTTCTTTGCTCAAGTCAGCTGGCGCAAGATTGATGACGATACGAAAATTAAAAGGATATTTGAAACCGGAATTTTTCAATGCCGAATGGATACGGTCTTTGGCCTCTTTGATAGAAGCGTCAGGTAAACCGACAATACCAAAAGCCGTCTGGCCTTTGTTGAGATCAATTTCTACTTCTACTGGCCGACAATCTAGTCCCACGATAGCAGCGGAGGGGAGTTTGTAGAACATGTGTGTGATGTATTAAGTATTATGTATTAAGTATTATGTATAGCGAATTGTCGCAAAATACATAATACATTCTACATGATACATGCTACAAAATGTTTTTAGTAGCTTTTAAGTTTAAAAGGTAAAGACCAACACCAACAACAATCAAAACATCAGCCAGATTAAACACACTAATATATACTTGCAAATAATCAATAGTGTGTTGGAAAAAAATTCTATCCAGCAAATTGGAAACAGCGCCGAAAATTGTTAAAACCAAACCAAAATTCGCAAGGAAGTTTTTTGTTTGCGTTATCAGATAAATAAAAAATAACAAAGTCAAAATTGTTAATAAAATTGTTAATAAATTATGCATTGGTAAACTAAAAGCGATTCCAGGGTTAAGTGTTGGAGCCCAGCCGATTTTACCAAATAAAAAAACCGGCTCAATCCAAAAAAATAAAGCCAGTTGTTTGAAGATTAAATCCGCCAAAATAAAAAGACCGCCGAGCAAAAATAAAAACAAACGGCGGTCTCCTTTGGTCATAATTTTATATTTCTTGAGTGATTGCTTTTTTACATTCAATACAGGCAGAAGATGCTGGTCGAGCCAACAACCTTTTTTCTTCAATCGGTTTTTTACAATATTTGCAAATACCGTAATTTCCTTTTTCTATACTTTCCAATGCTTTTTTAACATCTCGCAAAGTTTTTTCCAAAGATTCTTCAAGAGGTTTGTTGGTGATGTACTCAGCCACTTCAGCGGCGTTTTCATCATCTTTGTCACCGTAATCAGGGAAAGAAGCGTCAAAATCACCACTAACATGAGGGTTCTTTTTGGTGAATTTATTGAGTTCTTTTTCCATTTTTTCTTTTTCCTCCAAAAGCTGTTTTTTGATCTTATCAACAAAGTCTGTTGGATAAGGGGATTTCTTATTAACCATATTCATAAATTAGCTTAACTTATAAGGAAATTATATAAAATATAGGCAAACAAGTCAAGCCAGGGGGTATATTTCCAATGTTTTGGAAGTGTGATATAATTTTACCATAATTTAAATTTATTTTTTGGAGGGTATGAAAAATAGGTATATTTTTTTATTTGCTGTCTTTTTTGGCAGTTTTTTTATTTGGCAAGGAATATATTCAAAGGTTTTGATAAGCGAGGTAAAAACGAGGAGTGTTGATAATATTTTTGATGAATATATAGAACTTTACAATAACAGCACAAGTACAGTTAATTTATCTAATTGGTCTTTAAAAAAAATTAAAAACGATGGAACGTTGGCTTCGTTAAAAAGTTTTTCTAATAATTTAATTTATCCTTTTAGCTATTTTTTAATAACAAATAATGATAGCTTAGAAATAGGAGATTTAAGTTATTCTTCATCATATTATCTAACAGAAGAAAAAGGTGGTGTGTCTATTTTTGATAGTTATGATTTTTTAGAAGACATTGTTGTTTGGGGAACTTTAACAACTAGTTTTTATATTAACAATCCGGCACCTTCTACAACTGAAACAAATTGTTTATCTCGTTTACCAAACGATGAAAACGGAAACGGAACTGATACTGGAGATAATAGTTTAGATTTTATTCTTACAACTTGCGATCCTCAAAATTCTCTTAGTCCATCACGGCCTCTTTGGGAGCCGGCTACCACCACTGACCCAGGAACAACCACAGATCCTGGAACTGACCCTCCAACAACTACCCCGAGCTCAACTCCGCTATCAGATTTTTCTTTTTGGACAAATATCAAAATTAACGAATTTGTCTGTGCTCCCAGTGGAGACGGAAACGAATGGGTTGAGTTTTTTAATTTAAGCACTTCCTCAATAGATTTATCCGGAGGTTATTTATGTGATGACCGGGGTATTTCTTCGACTTCGAGCTGTAAAAAGATAACGACTGGATTTATTGATCCGCTAGCTTGGTTTGTGTTTGATTTAGACACGCGGAGTTTTTTGAACAATGATAAAGATAGTGTTATACTGCGCGACCCATTGGGACAAGAAATAGACAAAATAGATTATTTAGGAGGCTTAACTCCTAAAAGCGGCCAAAGTTTAGCAAGGGCCACAGATGGCTTGGACACAAACAATGAAGCTGATTGGGCTATCACTACGGCCATAACCCAAAATAGCGCCAATATTATCACAGCCCCAACGGTTGTTTCTAGCGGTGGCGGAGGGTCTTCTTCTTTTGTACCAACTGTTTTTGAAGAAGAAGTAGTGCAAGGAACCGCTGGCAACGTGGTTTTAAATGAGATATTTCCAGATCCAAAAGGGTCAGATTCTTTAGAAGAATTCATTGAAATCAAGAATATTGGGAAAGAAATAGTGGTTTTAGACGGCTGGTTTATTTCAGATTTGGTCAAAAAATATGTATTATCTGGTATTTTATCTCCTGGAGAAATAGCGGTATATAAAAGAGAAAAAACCAGTATAGCTTTGAATAATACCACCCCAGAAGAGGTTAAATTAGCTGATTTTAGCGGAAAAATAGTTGATTCAATTAGTTATGAAAGTGCTTTTGAAGGTCAAAGTTTCATAAGAATAAATGAAGAAATTTGGCTATGGACAGAGGAAATAACACTTGGAACAGAGAACATATTAACAGGTGTGGACAAACTGGGGATAAATATAAATATAATACATCCAAATATAGCTGAAGTTGGCGAAATTTTAATATTTGATGGTTCGGAAAGCTTTGATAATCAGGGCGGAGAATTGAGTTTTTTATGGAACTTTAGCGATAATTTGACTTTTAGTGGAGAAGAAATAAGCAGATCATTTACAACTTCGGGTATTTTTACTGCCAATGTCATAGTTAGTAGTACAAAAAATCCTGCTGTGGATAAAACCATTAAAATAATAATAGGAACAGAGTTTTTTTCTCAGGAAAGAGGTATTATTTTTACTGAAATTCTACCCAACCCTGAAGGTACGGACAAAGGTGAATTTGTTGAAATTTTTAACAGCGGTAATTCTTTGGTGGATTTGAGTGGTTGGGAAATCAGGAATCAAAAAAAGACTTTTAAAATTCCAGCTGGCACCAAATTGGATCCTGGAAATTTTTTGATTTTTTATCAAGAGGTTACTAAATTAGTTTTGAACAACACAGAAGACAATGTGAGCTTGTTTGATGCGGAGGGAGAAATTATAGATTTTATTAAATATCAAAAAGCACCAAGCGGACAAAGTTATACTTTTTTGGGAGATGTTTGGACGTGGACTTACGAAATCAATCCTGGTAAGATTTTGAAAATTGAACAAGAAAATTCCGTAGCTTTGGCAAGTGTCAAAAAACAAAATACGATCAAAGGTTATGTTATAAAAAACTTAAAAGATATTCGAGAAAGCCAAGTGGGAGATTTGGTAATCACCGAGGGTTATGTGGCGGTAATGCCAGATGTTTTTGGTTCACAATATTTTTATTTGATTGATGGAAATTACGGCGTGCAAATTTATAGTAACAAAAAAGATTGGCCAGATATAAAAGTCGGAGATAAAATAAAAGTCAAAGGAGAAATTTCTACTGCGATGGGAGTAAAAAGAATAAAAACAAAAACCAAGGATGATTTTATTATTTTAGAAAAAGAAAAAATATTTTCATCAAATAAATTTTTACTCGATGAATTGGGTGAAGAAAATTTTGGTGCACTGATAAAACTAGCAGGGGAGATTACTAGTTTGAAAACAAATTATTTTTATCTTGATGATGGGAGTGATGAAATTTTAGTTTACTTCAAAAAAAATACAGGATTACAAAAGAAAGATTATCAAGTCGGAGAGCTGGTGGAAGTTATTGGAATTTTAGAAACCTCTTCCAAAGGCCCACAACTCTGGCCAAGAGGAAAAGAAGATATAAAAAAGGTGGGGGAGATAGAAAATCCAGAAGAAAAGGAGATAAAAAGCGTAAATACGACCAAAGAAAGAGCGGACAATTATTTAACCGCTACACTTGGCGGATTTTCGGCATTATTTTTTGGGTTTTTCTTAAAAAATAGAGGAACGGTTTTGAAAGGGATAATTTCTATAGCGGCAAAGTTAATAAAAAGAGGGTAATTAAATAGTAAATAAAAAATAATCCGGCAAATTGCCGGATTATTTTTGTAGTTAGCGAAAAAATGAAATTATATTTATTCAATAAAACCTCCGTGGCAGTTTAGTCGGCAGACCACCTCGCCGTTTTTGGAAATTTCCTCAAGACCGGTAAAGTTTTCCAAGCCGCCGTCGGCCGTAAAAGTGTATTTCCACTCGCCGTTGATAAATTCTTTTGGTCCGCGAACCGGAATATTGTCGCCCGAACCTGACATGAGGGCGGGGCGTAAGATAGAGTCAAACAAACCTTCGCTTATGGTTTCATTGAGCGTGAAGCCGTAATAATTCATACCCCAAACAGGCGTATTGTTTTTATAAACCACTTCTTCGCCAATAAATTTTTTTCCACCGAAAAAAGTATCGTGATAAACTAAATCGCCTTTTTCAAAATGATAATCGCGCGATCCAGGGCGCAAGGGAGAAACCTTTTCCGCCTTTTCATTGGCATAAGTATTTAAGTTTGCTTCTTCCAAGAAAGTAGCTAGAGATTCCAAGGAAATTTGTACTTTTAAATTTTCCATATGATTTTTAATTAAGAAGTTATTTTTGCGCTATAAAAACTGTATATTCAGGTGCGTAGCCTTTACCGCAATAGAGTACTTTAAAATTTGAAGACGAAAGGGTATTTAGAATTTGTTTTTTGGAAAAAGTTCCCCTAAGGGATGTTTCAGAAAGAATATCAGATTTTTTTCCATCAAAAATTATATAATACATTGTTGATTTAAAACCTTTGTTGGTAGGTAAGCCTATAATTGTTCTTGAAATTTTTATTTTTTTATTTTCAAATTTTTTTATTGCAAAAATTTTTTTGGACTTTTCGATACAAAAAACATCAAAAATAAAAATTCCTTTATCCGGCAAACTTTTATAAATATTTTTAAAAGTCGATTTTAATTTACGAAGATCTGTATTATAACTCATTCCGTTAAAGTAACAGGTTATAATGTCAGGCTTCTTTTTTAAGTTGAAAGTTTCAAAAAAATCCTTTTTTAGAGAAACAGCCCCTAACCTTTTCTTGGCAACATTTAACATTTTCTGACTAGCATCAATTCCTTGAATTTTATACCCTAATTTCTTGAAATATTCCAAATGGATTCCAGTTCCACAAGCAAGATCCAAAACCGTTTTTGAACGATGTGTTTTTTTTCGCCAATTATCAACCCAATCAACCTGGTTTTTGTGATTATAACCAGTTTCTTTTGTGTACATCAAATCGTATATTTTTGCGATTTTATTATAGTAATTATTTGCAGCTTTTGGCATAAATGATGTGTTTATAACACAATATAGAAATTGGCGGAGAGAGATCCCGCACAACACCTGACGGTGTGTTGCAGGGTAAAGATTCTGAGGCTTTCTTGCCCCGTAGTAGAGCGGAGGGGGCGAGATTTGAACTCGCGAGACCATTGCTGATCTATCGCTTTTCGAGAGCGACGCCTTCAACCACTCGAGCCACCCCTCCGCTCTTACTACTGGGATCGAGAGCCGCACTTTCGACCACTCAGACACCCTTCCAAAGAAAGTTAATGTATCTTAAAACAAAAAATAGTTTTTGTCTATGAAAAAACACCCAAAAGAATAGGTGTTTTTATGCGGACCGTGTGGTTCAGTACCCATAGGTTCAAGTCTTGTAAGGGTTTTTTGACGAATTTTCTAACTACCTACCGAGGAATGTGAGTCACTATCAAATTTTGCTAAATCGAGCACTTTCTGCACAAAGTCATCTTTCCCTTTGTTATATATATTACTCCTAGATAAATCATTAAAATCTTCTTTTGGAGTAATCTTAATATTTTCTATTTTTAATTTTTTATATTCTTCAATAAGTTCTGGATGTTTTCTTAAATAATCCCTAAAAGAAATATTTCTACACCAAAATCTATGCAAAGGACAGGCAATTGAAAGATGATATTCAACTGGATTACCTTTTCTCAAAAATATGCGTTCCACCGAGGACATATCAGGCTTATAAGAGTAACCTAGAGGTTTTAATTTTTCAACAAAAAAAAGAACATCACTAATTGATTCGACAAGAACAGCAATATCAATTATTGGTTTTGCAATCATTTTTGGAATTGAAGTGCTTCCAATATGTTGGATATCCTTAACTGAACCACCTAGAATATCTTGAATCTTTTTAGATTCGAGATCAAACCTGTCATTCCATTCTTTTTGATATTCTTGTAATAAATCTTGATTCATAGATTTAGGCAGGTGGGTCATGGCGATACTTTATTCTATTTGCGGAAGGAGTGAGATTCGAACTCACGGTCCACTTTCATGGACGACAGTTTTCAAGACTGTTGCCTTAAACCGCTCGGCCATCCTTCCAAAACGTAGGAGTAAAATACCACATTTTGGCGAAAAAATCAAGAGCTCCTATACAATAAGCTTGTTTTATTATATTATACCAAAGTTCACTATATTTTTTATTATGAATAAAAAAAATTATCCCAACAAGTTAAAAGTTGGCGATGAAATCAGAATAATTGCTCCTGCCCGTTCTTTGGCGATTATTTCTGAAGAAAGTCGTAAAATTGCAAACCAAAAATTTGAAGCCTTGGGATTAAAGCTTTCATTTGGAAAATACGTAGAAGAAAAAGACGAGTTTATTTCTTCAAGTATTGAATCTCGCGTAGAAGATCTGCACGATGCTTTTGCCGATAAAAATGTTAAAGCAATTATCACGGTTATTGGGGGCTTCAACAGCAATCAACTTTTAAGGTATTTGGATTGGAAGTTGATCGAAGAAAATCCAAAGATTTTTTGTGGTTATTCGGATATTACCGCGTTAAATAATGCTATTTATACCAAAACCGGATTGGTGACATACTCCGGACCACATTATTCTACTTTTGGACAAGAGCTTTATTTTGATTATATTCTGGATTATTTTAAAAAATGCTTATTGACAGACGACCCCTTTGAGGTTATTCCAAGTGAAAAATGGAGCGATGATGTTTGGTATTTAGATCAAAAAAATAGAAATTTGATTTCCAACGAGGGGCATTTGATAATTAACGAAGGAGAAGCCAAAGGAACTTTGCTCGGAGCCAATCTTTGCACCTTCAATTTATTGCAAGGTACCGAATATTTTCCGGATTTAAAAGATTCTATTTTATTTATTGAAGAAGACGAAGGAGCGCTCGCCCACGAGTTTGATCGTAATTTACAATCGCTCATTCATCTACCTGACTTTTCCGGAGTAAAAGGAATTGTAGTTGGCAGGTTTCAAAAAGCCAGCAAAATAACAAACGATTTACTAATAAAAATTATCAAAACCAAGAAAGAATTAGATAGTATTCCCGTGATAGCCAATGTTGATTTTGGACATACAGATCCTAAAATAACATTTCCAATAGGCGGGGAGGTAGAATTAATTGCAAAAAACGGACAAATAAAATTGGAAATATTGAAGCATTGATTATTTATGTCTGACCAAGCTTTTTTCCTACCAATTGAAACTAGGCCGGCAAACTTACCCCCGCTTATTAAAATGGAAGGGAAATTTTGGCATACGGGCATAATCCATGAAGATAGGGTTTACGAATGTTTTAATCGTGGCCGTAATTCTATAAGCGAGTTTAATGAAAAAAGAAAACAAGAACTGGAGGGTCAAAAAGTGGTTTTTGTAGATATTGTTGCGAATAAAGAAAAAATACTTTCAGAAATAAATTCCGGCACGGATTGTGCTGAATATGTGGCCAGAGTGGTTGGATTGTCCAAAAACACCGGAGATAAAAAAGAATATTGGCCTGAGGAAGTTTATAACTTTATAATAAACAAATAAATATGCAATTTTATCATGGTTCAAAAAATAGTTTTTCTGCTATTGAAAAAAAACAAGCAAGTAGGGCTGAACACATTGATGTTCCCGAGAACGAGTTATTAAACACCATCTATCTTACTCCTGATTATGGTTTTGCTTTGGCTTGTGCGGCCAGACCCGAGGGAGTTACAGATATAGATGATGAAAATAAATCAATTACTTTTGAAGATCCGGAAAAATTTGACCCTGAAGAAAAAGTGTTTGTTTACGAGGTTGATTTGAATAATATACCGGAAAAAAATATTATTAAAATAGATGAAAGACAATATGCAATAGTGGGAGTGGATGAATTAAAAGTAGCAAAGAAAAATAGTCACAACGCGAAAGATGTGGAAAAGTTTTATGAACTTAAAAATTGGAAAGAAAAGCCAAAGGAATTTTAGTCGGAGCTCAGAATGAGATAATTTTTATAATAATAGCCGCCCTATACAAAAGGGTGGTTTTTTTATATCATAGATAGGTAAAACAATAATTTTTATGAAAATTACAATTTGTGGTAGTTTGGAATTTGCTTTTGAAATGAAAGAAATAGCCGAAAAGCTTGTTGGTTTAGGTTTTGAGGTGGACTTACCTCCGACAGCTAAAATGATTTTAGAAAATAAAATCTCTTCTGAACAAATCAAAACAGAAAAAGAAGCGGGTGTTTTTTCACAAAGGGTTGTGGAGTCCGACGCTATTCGTAGATATTGGAATATAATGCAAAATTCCGATGCTGTTTTAGTAGTTAATTTTGATAAAAAGGGGATTAAGGGATATATTGGCGGAAATTCATTTTTGGAAATGGGATTTGCACATGTACTTAATAAAAAGATTTATTTATTGAATGACATTCCGGATATGGGATACAAAGACGAAATTGAAGCCATGCAACCGATAATATTAAATGGTGAGTTGAATAAAATAATTTAAGTTTATGAAAAAAAGGGTGGTGGTCAATGATAAAATGCAACGGAATTATAAATATGTTTTGTCCGCGCCGACAGGAAAGAATTTTGATCCTGAATTTAAGCCGGAATTGACTCCCAAGCAAATGTTGGAGCTCGGAGTATTTGGCGGGCGGTATATGACTGACTGCAAAAAAGAATTTCCCAAAAGCTGGTTTGCTAAAGCAAAACTTTGTCCGCAAAAGCACGATGCCAAATTAAATTTTTTCAAAATTAACGCTTCACAGCCATTATCCGTGTGGCGTAAAAACGGTTGGCTACATAGAGATGATCCGCGTGGTTGGTTCCAATGGTATTGCCGTTATTATATGGGTAGACGTCATTCTGATGATAAAAGGCAAATAAAGCGTTGGAAGGCCTTTGTGAGGCATCTTAGCGCGGTTAGGAACAGTTGCCGACCTAAAGATTACAGTTGCCACAGGCGTCAGAGACAAGCACTGCTTCATTGGGCATACGACAGTCGTAAAATTTGATAAAATATGTTAAAATATAAAAAATTAATTATTTAACTTAAAACATTATGCGAAAAACAATTTTGGTCTTTTGTTTGGTTCTTTCTTTGGTGGTTTTTGCCGGTTGCGGTAAAAAAGATGAAACCAAAAATGAAGCCGGTGGTCAAACTAAACAAACAGAAGGGAAGTTTATGGGAACTTTCAAAGATTTAATGAAAAAAGGAGAGGCCGTTAAATGTGAATATAAAGTTACTATGGAAGGTTTTGAACAAAAAAACACTTTATATATCAGTGGAGAAAAAATGAGAATGGACGGAATAACCAATATGATGGGGCAAGGAGAAATAGTTAACCACATGATAAGTGTTGATGGTTATAGTTATATGTGGAATGAAGACGGTACAAAAAAAGGTACCAAAATGAAA
>CAYRYH010000029.1:0-2931 GCA_964428525.1 uncultured Gammaproteobacteria bacterium
TTGAATATCCGGTTGTTTGGGAGGATGGCTTACAAAGTGAACATGAAAAATATCTCGCTGAAACAGTTTATAAAAAACCGGTATTTGTTTACGACTACCCTAAAAGTATAAAAGCTTTTTACATGCGACTTAACGACGATGGTAAAACCGTGGCTGCCACTGACCTGCTCGTGCCAGGAATCGGTGAAATCATTGGTGGATCACAACGCGAAGAACGCATAGATGTTTTGATTCAAAAACTCAAAGATCATGGACTTAACCCGGATGATTATTCTTGGTATCTGGATTCTCGCAAATATGGCACATTCCCTCACGCTGGATTTGGCCTTGGTTTTGAACGCGCTATTATGTATTTTACCGGGATGAAAAATATCCGTGATGTTATCTCATATCCAAGAACTCCAAATAACATAATATTCTAGCAAGTAAGTTTGTAAACTAATAAGTTTGTAAGTAAACAAAACCGCTCAAAAAGCGGTTTTTAGTTACCCTTGTTTTTTTTAACTAATTAATTTATAATAACATCGGTTGTTTTTATAGTTCTTTTTTATTGGAGGAACACATGGGGAAAATGAAAATTCCTAAAGTAATCAGGCGTTTAATAGTTTGGAAAAAAAGACGAGACAGAAAATCTCTGGACTGTCCATGGTGTGGCGGTAAAATCAGACCAGGCAGCGAGATAACATGTTATTCTTTATTCCATTCATCAAAAAGAGATGATTTTACCATGATGGGTAAAGTAAGAATCATTTCTCGTGATCCGACAACTTTTGTTGGGTGCACAAGCCTCACTTGTCCATCAAACTATGAAAATGTTGATGGAGTGATAGTAGGCGGTTTTTATCACAAAAACGGTCGGATTGAAATCAAAAAATCAATCCTGGAAAAAGAAGATCCAAAAAAAATTCTTTTTTACAAAGAAAGTTAGAACCCCAAACCTCGCAACTAAAGCGAGGTTTTTTTATTGACAATTTTACTCAAACATGTTAGTTTGATAAATAATTAGTTCATTTTATTTTAAAAAGGAGGCAAAAATGAAAGAAAGATTTAAGAGGTTTTGGAAATTTGTGAAAGAAAATGAAGAACTTATTTTTTGGATGATAATCTTTTCTCCCGTTTGGATTCCCATCGCTATTATTATTATAATAATAGCGGTTATCTGGATGAAACTAGATCCGCCAAAAGTTGCTGGGAAATGCTCAGAATGTAAAAGAGTTATTTATTATGGAGAAGAAGTGTTTCTATCTCTTTTGGATTCAAAAGAGTCCCTGAAAAATTTTCCGGAAGAAGTAATGTATTTTCGAAAAAGAAAGAAATATTACACTATTATTTGCGGAAGTTGTAGAGACCTCTATCCTCAACTAAAAGGCCCTGCTTTAAATTATTCGCTTGCTTATAAAAAAGCTGATGGTGTTTTGAAAATGCCTCAAAAAATAATTTTAAGCAGAAATAAAGGAGTAAAAAAATTTATTTTACTCAAAAATTCAACCGCCTGAAAAGGCGGTCTTTTTTTTAACACTTCACCCTAGGTTGGAGTGTTTAAAATAGCTATTATAAGCCAAAATCAAAAAAGACCGTTTTCAGCGGTCCTTTTTGATTGAACACTTTTTGTATTCACCCTGTGAAATAAGATTTGAGCCTATTTCTTATAAATAATTTACCTTTGTATGATTTTAAGTACTTTTCTCTATGAGTTGCATCCTGTTGATTTAAGCACGCTTCATAATAAATTAGTTTAAAAGGTTTTCTAAGCTTAGTGGATTCTACCAATCCTTTATTATGTTGCTCAAATCTTGATTTTAAATTTTTTGTATAACCGGTATAAAATTTATTGTCCTTTTCAGATAAAAGTACATAAGTATAGTAGAACATATTTCCTCCTTTAAAATTTAAAATCATTTCACAGGGTTAACTTTTCCACAATCCGTGCAAATTGCAGTATTCTCTGGCAAAACCGTCTTCTGTGGTTTCAAATTCCGCTACTGGAATATCTCCTGGTTTGAGATGTTGGCGGTAAATTTTATTTTCTGTTACATATTCAATCCATTCAATATAATGAGCTTCTTCCATTGGATGCTCTACAGAACCAACTTGGATTTTAACCTTACCATCAATTTTTTCTACCACTGGTACATGTTTTTCCAAAGCAGCATCAATAGTGTTTTCTGTTTGTAATACCATAGGTTTGCCACAACAAACCAATTGGCCAACTCCGGTGTGTAACATTTCTACGATATTTCCGCAAACTTCACATTTGTATATTTCGTTTAGTTTAGTCATAAAAGAATAAATTATAATTTCTAAACCCTAAATCCTAAACAATATTCAATATTTAATATCCAATATCAAAAATTTTTGAATTTAAATTTTTATATTGTTTAGAGATTAGAGATTAGGATTTCTTTTAGTATGTCTCTATAAAGATTTCGAAGTATCCTTGTGGGTGAGAACAAGCTGGGCATTTTTCCGGAGCCTCATCCCCTTCATGGATATAGCCACAGTTATTGCATTTCCAACGTTTAACTTCTGGTTTTTTGAATACTTCATCTTTTTCCAAATTTTCCAATAATTTTTGATAACGGATAGCATGCTTTTCTTCTACTTCACCAACTTCAGTAAACATTTTGGCGATTTCTTCTTCTCCCTCTTCCATAGCTTCTTTGGCCATGCGTGGATACATTTCATTGGTTTCGTAAAGTTCACCTTCAATTGCATCTTTTAAGTCACCCGGCAAATCTTTGACCATCCCGAGAGCTTTAGCCCAAAGTTTAGCATGTTCTTTTTCGTTATTGGCAGTTTCTTCAAAAATATTAGCAATTTGAATGTAGCCAGCTTTACGAGCCACAGATGAATAATAAGTATATCTATTACGAGCCATACTTTCGCCCGCAAAAGCTTCCTCCAAGTTTTTCTTTGTTTTAGGACCCATAC
>CAYRYH010000029.1:3031-9375 GCA_964428525.1 uncultured Gammaproteobacteria bacterium
CATATTTTCCTCTTTTTGCCAACTTTTTATTTTTTACAAAAAAACACCCCTTTCCCTATTTCCTCTTTTCCAAAAATTTGATATAATTTAAGCGAAGAAATATTTAAAAAATAAATTTAAAATTATGGAGGAAATTTTTATTCAAATAACTTTATTGTTGGTATTGACAGTAGCTGTTGCTTTCACGGTTCGTCTATTCAAACAACCGCTTATCATCTCTTATATTATCACTGGTATGGTTTGTGGCCCGCTTTTTTTAAATCTTTTGCACGGTCAAGAAAAAATGTATGATGTGTTTGCGCAATTTGGAGTTGTGCTTTTACTTTTTATCATCGGGCTCAACCTCAATTTCAACCACCTCAAAAACATCGGCAAAACTTCTCTAGTTGCCGGCTTGGGTCAAGTTCTTTTCACCGGGATTATCGGCACTATTATTTTACTTGGTTTAGGTATGCACCTTTTGACCGCGATTTATCTAGCAGTGGCTATTACTTTTAGCAGTACTATCATCATCATGAAATTGCTGTCGGATAAAAAAGACACCGAGACAGTCTATGGTCGTTATACGATAGGATTGATGTTGGTGCAAGATGTCATAGCTGTGCTTATCATGGTAGCTTTGGGAGTATTAAAAAATTCCTCCGGAGCGATTCTAGATTCTTTCTTGATTTTATTTTTAAAAGGTTTGTTAGCCATAATCTTGGTAGTTGTTTCAGCAAAATACTTTTTACCAAAATTTTTGGATAAAATTTCAGACTCTGGTGAACTTTTATTTATTTTTACTGTAGCTTGGTGTTTCGGGATATCTAGCTTGTTGATTCACTTAGGTTTTTCTGCTGAAATCGGAGCTATTGCCGCCGGATTAGCCCTGAGTAATTCTCCCTACCAACCACAAATTGCTTCTCGCGTCAAACCCTTGCGAGATTTTTTTCTCGTCTTATTTTTTATCGTTTTGGGCAGCGAAATGAACATGGCTTCTTTTGGCAATATTTGGTTTCCAGGTTTGATTCTCTCTATTTTTATTCTTATTGGCAATCCTCTCATTTTATATATTCTTTTCAGAGTGATGAAATTTACCCGTCGCAACAGCTTCCTCTCTGGGGTGACTGCCGCACAAGTTAGTGAGTTTGGTTTTGTTTTACTTTTTATCGGCGCACAAAGTGGTCATGTTGTAGGTAGTGAATTGGCAATTTTTACCATGGTAGCTCTGATAACTATTTTTGTTTCTTCATATCTGATTTTATACAACGAACAAATTTATCGTTTTTTACTCCCCTTCTTTAGTCTTTTTGGTAAAGATAAAAATCGCGAACAAGAAGAAGTGATGGTTGGTCTTTATGATGTTTGGGTGGTAGGTCATCACCGAATCGGCCATAATGTTTGTGAAGCTTTGGAAAAAATGAAAAAACATTTTGCGGTGATAGATTATGATCCTCTAGCAATTAAAAAATTACGCGCCCAAAATACCCCATGTGTATTTGGTGATGTTGCTGATGTGGAATTTTTACAGGATTTAAATTTCAATAATACAAAATTAGTTATCATGACTATCCCAACTACTGATGATCAGCTCAATCTCATCCATTATTTAAAAGGCTTAAGAAGCAAAACTATCATCATTGCTAGCGCCTATCATAAATCTGATGCAAAGATTCTTTATGATGCAGGAGTGGATTATGTGATGATGCCTCACCTTTTGGGAGGTGCTTGGGTATCCAATATTTTGAAAAAAACAGCTTGGACAAAAAAGAATTTTGCCTTACTCAAAAAAGAACAAAAAAAACTACTTCCTCAATCAGAAGGTTTTTTGGCTCATCTCCTAACTTGATTTTTTTATGAATGAATTAAAAAAGAAAATTGCAGAATTACTATCCGCCAAAGACCCCAAAAGTGCGGTCAAAGAAATCAAAAAAAGACATGCCACAGAAGTGGCGGAAATCCTCAAAGAGATGGATGGTAAACACAGAAATGTTGTCTTTGCTTTGTTACCTCCAAAATTATCAGCCAAAGCTTTTTCTTACCTTCATCTCAAAGAACAGAAATTATTTTTGGCTACTT
This sequence comes from uncultured Gammaproteobacteria bacterium, assembly GCA_964428525.1. Classification (GTDB taxonomy): domain Bacteria; phylum Patescibacteriota; class Patescibacteriia; order Magasanikbacterales; family GWA2-37-8; genus JAKLGL01. The sequence continues at coordinate 5,090 of CAYRYH010000029.1, forward strand.
TGAAAAATAGCCAAGTTAGGAGTTTGCTTTCCAATTTAAACCCGGATGATCGTACAGCTTTGTTTGAAAGATTACCTATTAGACAAGCGGAAAAATTACTTGATTTACTCTCTGTCCCTGATTTACGAGAAACAAAGTTTCTTTTACACTATCCCAAAGAAAGTGTCGGGCGCGCCATGACCCCTGATTATATTTCTATCAACAAAGACTGGTCCGTACAAAAATCTCTCAACTACATTCGCAAAAATACACGAGATGTAGAAACTGCAGATATTATTTTTATCACTGATGAAGAAGAACATCTATTAAACGAAATTAAATTACATAAATTGATTTTAGCCAATCCAAATTCTTTGCTCAAAGATATTTTAAACGAAAGTAATCAAATATTGGCTAGATTATCTCCGCTTGATGATCAAGAAAAAGCCGTTCATCTTATCAAAAAATACAATCGCACCGCTTTGCCGGTGGTTGATTCTGCCAATGAATTACTCGGGATAGTGACTATCGATGATTTGATGGATGTACAAGAAGAAGAAACTACTGAAGATTTCCATAAAATCGGGGCTATCTCACATGACAGCGGGCATTTGAGCGATGATTTGGCGAATGCTTCTATCAGCAGTGTATATAAAAGTAGAATCTGGTGGCTTTTGATTTTAGTTGGAGTAAACTTTTTTTCAGGCGCTGCCATGATGAAATTTGAAAATATTATATCTTCCACCGTAGTTCTAGTCGCCTTTTTACCTTTACTTATCGGTAGTGCTGGTAATGCCGGAGCTCAAGCTTCTACTATTATTATACGTGCTTTGGGCACAGGTCATATCAAAAAGAACTCTTGGTTAAAGAATTTTTTCAAGGAAATGGCTATTTCTTGGATGCTTGGAATCTCTATGGCAATAGCTGTTAGTATAGTTGGATATTTTATCGGTGGACCAAAGATATCTTTGATAGTAGCTATCTCGATGATGGCAGTAGTGATGATTGGGAGTTTATTGGGTGTCACATTGCCTTTTGTTTTTTCTAAATTCAAAAAAGACCCGGCTACTGCTAGCGGACCACTAGTTACTTCAATTGTTGATATTCTAGGAGTAGTTATTTATTTTTCTATCGCCACTCTTATATTGAGTTTGTAAAATATAATATAAATTAAAAAACACTTCAGCCTATAGGTTGAAGTGTTTTAATTTTTGCAATTTTTGTAATCTTTGTAATTTCTGTAATATAATTTTAGTTTATCAACACTATCGTCAGGTTCAAAAACGCCGCAAAGCTCACCCATAAAATATATGGCACGAGTAGATATCCAGCGGTCTTATTGATTTTATAAAAGAAATAAATATTTATCGCTATGGCTAACCACAAAAAGACGATGTCAATAAACGCTAAAAGCGGATTGTTTAAACCAAAGAAAAAGATTGACCAAAAAACATTTAATGTTAATTGCACGGCAAAAATAGTTATCGCCCATTGCTTGAGATGATTGCCTTTGAAAAGTCTGGTAAACCAATTTCCATCTTTACTAGTCCAGATAATAGCCAAAGCTACACCCATCATGATGAAAAGTATTGTCCAAACCGGTCCGAAAATCCAATTTGGCGGATTGAAACTAGGTTTATTCAAAGTTGCGTACCAACCTGGGATACTAGGAGTGGTAAAAAGTGAGCCAATAGCACTGGCTACAAACACGATAGCGATAGAGATGATGTATTTTAGATATTTGGGCATACGATAATATATAAATTAAAAAAATTTAAAAAATTACAGAAATTGAAAAGATTATTTTTTATACTCTATATTTTTTAGTAAATAACTACGAAAATGAGATAAGTGAGCAGAAATACCATGTAATTCTTTTATTAATTTTTCAGCGATTTCTGTATTAATATATTTATTATCAAGTAATATATAAATTATTGTTCTGACTTCCCCTGCTGAGCCCTTTGCAATATTTATAAAATTGGCGAATTCTTTATTAGAAGACCTTTCAAACCCTTCGGCAATGTTTAAAGATATCGAATAAGTTGCTCTTTTAAGCTGGTCACATAAAGAAAAATCCTTCTTTAATTTTGGATAACTATCTATTAATTTATAAATATCCGCGACAAATTTTCGTGAAATTTGCCAAATAGGAATATCTTCAAATTTTTTGTAATGCATACTCTCCTATAAATATTAATTTCTTTAATCTTTGTAATTTTTTCAATCTTTTCAATCTCTTCAATCTTTATATTTTATAGTTTTTTAAATTTTTTCTGCATTCTTTGCGAGAAGGGAAGAAATCATCTACCAATCGCCAAAACCTAGACGAGTGGTTGAGTTCTTTCAAATGACAGACTTCATGTACTATTATATACTCTCGCAAGTTTTCGGGCAAATAGATTAATTTGTAATTGAAACTCAGGGTTCCGTTTTTGGCACAACTCCCCCATCGGCTTTTTTGATTTCCAATTCTGATTTTGGTAAATTGCAAACCAATTTTTTCACAAACTTCTTTTGTTTTTTGGGTGATAATTTTTCGTGCTTTTTCTTTGTTTTGTAAATAATCTTTTTTACCTTTGGGGAGTATTATCTTTGCTTCTTGGTTTTTGATCAGATTTATTTTGTGCGCTATCCAATCACTTTTTCTCTGCAAAAAATCCTCTATTTTGGCAACGCTCAACCACATAGGCGCGGAAACAGAAACAATACCATCTTCTTTGATGGTGACACGTAAATTTCGAGTTCGTAGATTTCTTTTGAGTAAATACTTTATTGCCATATTATTCACTTATAGGCTTATCTGCTTACAAGCTTACTAACTTACTAGCTTATCTGTTGTTTCATAAAATCAACAACTGCTGGATCTGTAATCACATGCCTTTTCAGAAGTGGTTGTTTGAGCACCAACCCTGCTAATGTTTCACATCGAGAAAGCGCTACATATAGTTGCCCATGAGCAAATGTCCCCCAACCGATATCCAATACCGCTTTTTGGAAAGTTTTACCTTGCGCTTTATGGATAGTTACCGCCCAAGCGAGCTTGAGTGGATATTGCGTATAAGTCCCGACAATTTCACTTTCTATTTTATTTTTGGCTTTATCCAAAAAATGTTTATAGTTACTCCAAGTAAAAGGTGATACTTCTACCACGTTTCCCCCATCTAACTCTACTGAAATTTTGGCGCCTTTTATTTCTCTACCGATATCTACTATTTTTCCGATAGTACCATTGACCCAACGACTTTCTTTGTCGTTGTTGAGCATCATCACTTGCGCACCAACTTTGAGTTTGAGAAAATTTTCTGCCGGTGTAATCCTATCTTCAAAATCCCCTTCCATTTTACCTTTGAACACTCTTTCTGTTCCTGATAATTTACGTAAACGAGCTTCGTTTATCTGAGCAGCTTGTGCGTTGGTGGCGGTTAGTGAAATATAGAAATCATCTTCAGGACAAACGAAATACGGGTCACATTGTTTATTTAACAACGCCAATTCATGTTCTTGCACGATATTTTCTCGCACCTTATTGAGAATATCTATAAACCCATCATCTTTTTGACGATAGATTTTATTTAATTCAATAATACGAAAATTGAATTCATCTCCGAGTAATCTCCTGTCGTTGAGAACTTTGGCGCTGAAAAAATAAGGTGAAGAATAGTAAGATTCAAAATAATCTCGCTCATCATCAGTTACTACTGGTGGGAGTTGATAAAGATCACCCAAAAATATCATCCTGGCTCCGCCAAATGGTTTCCCGGGTTCTCTGCCATTGAGACGCATAAATTTATCAATACAATCCAGCAAGTCCGCACGAACCATAGAAATTTCATCTATCACCAAGGCATCCAGTTTGCCGTAAAGTGATTTGCTCCCATCTTTACTATATTTACGCACTCCAGCGGGTGTGATTCCGGGGCGAAAACCAAAAAATGAATGGATAGTTTGTCCACGAACGTTGAGCGCAGCTACACCGGTTGGTGCCAACACCGCGATATTTTGTCCGGTTTTGGCACGCCAATATTCTAGCAACGTTGATTTCCCTGTCCCCGCTTTGCCGGTCAAAAAAACATGATCCCGACGATTTTCTAGCATATCCAGAGCAACAGCAAACTCATCGCTGATTTCAATATTTGAAAAACGATTTTTATCTTCCTTTTTATCTATAAATTTTTCTTCATCACTCTTTTTCCGGCGGAGAGAGTATTTGTGCATAAAATAAGATTAAAAGATTACAAGATTGAAAGATTGCAAGATTATTCTTGAGAGAATATTATAACATTTTTGAATGAAAAAAACAAAAA
>CAYRYH010000029.1:9475-11113 GCA_964428525.1 uncultured Gammaproteobacteria bacterium
CAATTTTATCTATTCAATATTTTTTTATAAAAAACTATCATTTTATCTACCATAATATCAGCTTTGAAATTTAGCGAAGTAGCATAAGCAGAAGTTGACATCTTTTTCCATTTATCACCATTCATTTTGAGGATTTTTTCTATATACAATTTTGCTTCTTTTTGTTCTTTTACCAAAAACCCGTTTTTATTATTTGTGATTATTTCTAGAGCCACCCCTACTTCATAAGAAACCGGGATAAGTCCTTGTGACATTGCCTCTATCAAACTCAAGGAAAAACCTTCATAGCGAGAAGGTAAAAATATCACGCTACCTGCTAATTCTCGAAAAAGCTGATAAATCTGCTCTTTGCTAACATTAACAAATAATTTTAAGTTGGAAAATCTTTTTAATAAATATTCAGAAAGGTCGGCGTTTCTGGTCATCAAAATTAATATTTTTTCTGTTTCGGGAAATTTATCAAAAACATCAAAAGCCCTGTCCAATCCTTTGAGCTTAAAAGTAAAAGCATCTTCAGAAATTCTAGCTAAATAAACAATCTTACGTGGAGCTTCGGGGTTGAACACAAAAGGTTCTTCAAACCAAAAATCCTCAATTGCGTTATGAATAACTTCTATTTTTTCAGCCGGAACTTTGTTTTCGATTAATTCCTTTTTTACCCCCTCGCTGGTAGCAATCACCCCATTGGCATTACTGGCAACCATGGTCTCTACTTCGGTGATATCATGCAAAGCTCGACGGGTAAAAGTGTTTAGACTTCTCAATACCCCTGCTTTTTTCAAATCAAGCATAAATTTACGCAGGTTTTTATCCATACCAAAAGTTAGTGGCACATTTTTCAAAAAACCATAAGTTGTAGAACCAAAATGTGACACTACCGGAATTTTGAAAGGTAAAAAAGTCAATGGAGTATAGGTGGTGCCTTGAATAAGGTCACATTTAAGAATTTCATCTTTATTTTCCAGTAAAGAATAAAAAAATAAAATATTACGCAACCCTTTCAAATGACGAGGAGCGTCAAATAATTTTGTCCGAGGATAAAAATTTTTTACTTTTACTTCCCTTTCCTTCATCTTATGGGAAATTAAATCATTGATATAATGCGCCCCGGTGTTGATTTTTTTATCATCATGTATAAAAGCAATATTCAGTTTAGTCATGGTTTTCAATTATTAATTTTTTTCACAAACTCTTCCAATTTTGATTCAAGTTGGTCAGTATTCATCTCCTTGTTATTTATTGCCACGCTAGCTAGGGATTTCTTCCCGACTAGTGTTTCTATCTCCGCTATGGCTTTGTCGCTCCCAGAGCCTCCCTGAGTGCAAAAAACAGCTAAATTTGGCAGTTGCGCTCCATACTTGGTCACAAACGCACGCACTGGCGAGCTCATATTCCAACCCCAAATCGGTGTGCCGATAATCACCAGATCATAAGCTTTCAAATCACTTTGGATATTCTCTATCGGAGCGGAGTTTTTTTTCACTGATTCTCTACCACAGCGAAAATACCCCATCACTCCAGCTCTATCTGTCGGGTCTTTTATTTCCTCAATATCCGCATTGAGTTTAGTTTTCAAATTTTCAGCGACCTTGCGAGTCATTCCCGTGCGGGAAAAAAAGATAATAAGCGTTTTCATAT